>JBGPOG010000001.1:0-32016 GCA_041487935.1 Chthonomonadia bacterium
GTCATCCTGAACGGAGTGAAGTCCATACGGACCCGTACCGGGGGATCTGTTTTTGATCTCACAGATCTTTCGGTGCCGGGCTAAAAGCGGATGCTTCACTCCGTTCAGCATGACGGCAGTGCGACTTTTGCAATTACCTCCCAAATTAACCTATTCCGCTTCCGCGATGCTCTTCGGTGTTTCCTCTACTTCTTCGGTCTGCCAGTTATCGCAATCTAGCCGCTTGCAGTGGAGCATGCGGCGATTGGAACTGTCCTCCATCTCGACGGTCGCAATAGAGGCAAAACGGCACGACAGGCAGAGAGCGGGTTCCATGAGCCGCACTATTTTGAGGCGCGTGTTTTCTTCGCGTTGCATCGGATTATCCTCGTACAGACGGAAACCGTCTGGTCGTATTTTCACTGGAACCGCGTCACAGCCTTGGCTTCGCCGTACTCAACTCTCCAGGAGCGAGCATCGGAACTCGCTTAATCCGCGCAATGGCGCTCTCTTCGGTAGCTGCCAATCGAAAGACGCGTTGCGCCTGCTGTTTACAAAGCTCGTCGCGCTGCTCGGCATTAACTACGAGATCGATGTGTCCAAAATGATCGCGAACTGACTGGACGGTCCGTCCCAATCCGGCAAGGGCGGAAACGCCGCCCAGGGCTCGCTTTACGTTCAAAACGATCTCGAAATGGCCTGCGCCGACGAGGGACGCAATCATCTCGGTTAACGCCTCTGTTACACCAGGCGCCCATTCCCCGAGCACGTCAACGATCGGCACGCCGCTGTGCAGCCGCAAACGAACAGCATTCTCAGCAGACACGGTAATTATCTCCGTCCTTCAAATCTGGATGCCATAATTATCGGTATCCGGCGCCCAGGTCCTGAGGACGAAAGTTCGCAAATGCCACCTGGCCATTCAATAACAATCCGATTCAAAAACCGGTCTTGTTGCCAAGCAGATTGCTTGTTATAATCTTGAAACATGCGAACTTGTTGGGATTGTTCCACAACGCGATACCAGGTTTCACCAATGTCATTTTGTGAACGTTAAGCATGGCGATCGAACGAGGTTCTGATGACGATCATCTCACAATCCGCTGATAGGCTGCTTCCGAAGGCGGCATCGCTCCTATGCGACCTTATCGAACTTCCGACGGTATCCGGTTCGGAGGAGCCTGCGATCGAGCGGTTGAGCCAGGAGTTTGAGGGCGGCATATGTAAAACGGAGATCCACGACATCGAGGAGTCGATCAAATCGGATCCCGATTATGCGGGTCTCGATCTCGGACTGGAATACGATGGGCGGCACAATCTCTATGTGCGCGCCGGCTCGGGCGAAGTGAACCGGCGTCTCATTCTTCAGACTCACGTGGACGTCGTCCCGGCGGGGGATTGGCCGGATGCGTTCCGCCCGCGAGTTCAAGGCGATGCCGTCTTCGGGCGCGGCGCGTGCGACTGCAAGGGGCAGGCCGCGACATTGTGGCTTGCTCTGGCCGCACTGGAAGACGCGGGGATCGAGCTTAGAGGGCGCGTCTGCGCTCAGTTTGTCATTGAAGAGGAGATCGGCGGCAACGGCGCACTTGCGACCATACTCGATGGCGAAAGAGCCGATGCCGCGGTGATTCTAGAGCCGACGGGGATGAACGTCCACCCCGCATGCCGCGGAGCGTGCTGGTTCAGGATCAACATCCATGGTCGCAGCGTTCACATGGGCCGCAAGTACGAAGGGGTGAACGCGATCGAGAAGGCGATGAGCGTAATTGCGGATTTGCAGGCATTCGAGACGCGCCTGGTCGAGGAGAGCTTGAACCAACCGCTGTTCGAGCGGTACGACCGCCCGGTCCAGGTAAATGTCGGAACGATCCGAGCCGGCGATTGGCCCTCCATGGTGCCCGGGGAGTGCGAGATCGAGGGCGGGGTAGGATTCCTGCCAAACAAGCCTATGCGGGTAATCCAAGACGAATTGCGCCAGATTCTGGCGGAATCAGAAGATCCGTGGATTCGAGAACACTCGCGGATTGACTTCCCAAAGCTTCGCAACGACGCCTATGCCGGAGACCCGAACCATCCTGCCGTCCAATGCCTCGCGAGCGCGTGCCTGGCGAACGGACTACCCGGCGACGTATTTGGTTGGAATGTATCCTGCGATGCGCGACTCTATGCGCTGCGGGGTGGGATGCCGGCAATCGTGTTTGGACCGGGCGACGTGAAGGATGCGCACTCGAATCACGAGCAGATAAATCTTTCCGATATTGCAAAGGCCGCGACGGTTCTTGCGGAATTCATCGTGGCTTGGTGCGGGTAGGACGAATTATTTTGTCAAGAGCAGTGTCTCAATCGTTATGCCGCGATGGGAAGTTTCTCCCCAGGAGCTTCCGGCACTTCCGTACTCAATGATTCGGCGCCCGGCATGGCGGCTAGCCGTTGTAGGAGAGTGTCTCGGAGCGAATCTCCGCCGGAGTAAACGCGCAAAACTTCGGCGAAGCGAAGGTATTCCTCCCACCCCGACCGCAGGCATTCGACGGCAAGCGCCTCCGCGCCCCGCAAAAAATAGGCCTCGGAAAGCCAGAGGTTTGTCTCGATGCTATCAAGAATAGATCCGACACTGGTTTCCTCGGTCTCCTCTATCCGTTCGATTGCTGAGTTCATTAGATATCTCTCCCTTTTTGGATGTTCGATGCGATACGGAGCCATCTTCATTAAGTACCGGCTTCCACGATCCGTTCCTTAACGTCTGGCGGCGCGTTGTATTGCAGGGTATTCGGCGCGAAACGGCGTAATGAATTTCGGAATTCAGCATTGCGTCGACGCATGCCGCACCACCGCGGACTTACTCGCGCGGATACTGCGCAAACCGGAAAAAGGAACGGATTTATTTTTTCGCACTTTTTCGCCGTCGGATTTTCCGCTTTTGAGCCGTTGGCGGGAGTAAGGGAGCGGCGGTCGTAGAGGAGAACTTTCTTGCGCGGAACCCACGCGCTGTTGAGACCGCTTACAAGAGACTACACGCGAGAACCGCAGGTGGTCGCTCAGATTCTCACCATGCAAGGCTTGGAGGATTCTGAGTTTTGGCGGCGCGTTTCGCTTGAGAACCACCTCGATCCGGATTGCCCGTTTCCGGAAAGTTTGGTTTGCTGGATACGTGAGTTTATGGACCGGGGCGACAGCAGGCGCGCGTGGGACGTTGTCACGGCGCTCGAGCGGCGGGTTGCGCGGATTGTCGATCGTGGTCTAACGCGAGTTTACGATTTGAGGCAGGATCAGATCGAGGATCTAACGCTGGATCTCATTACGAACCTATATCACGAATGGCTCAGTCTCGAACCGCCACATGAGTTCTGGGAGATACGGTTTATCTTTTGTCTAAAGCGGAAATTGATTTCGCACGTGAGACGCTTCATTCGCGACCGGGATATCGAAGTCGATTTGGCCGGCGGCATTCAATCTGCGGCAGATGCAGAAGATCCGCTTTCGAGGCTCTCAGACCAGCGATCGATCGACACTGAGAATGCCGCCATTGCCAACGTCGCTCTTGACCAGCTCGGGTATCCGCTTAACCGGGCATTCTTTCTCTACCATTATGGCGAGCTGACGCAGGAGCAGATCGCCAAGGTGCTTGGAGTTACCGAGCGCACCGTGCGCAATTGGCTTCGAAAGGCGGAAGATCTGCTTGAAATTCGGAGAAGCCAGGAGGGTTACATCCAATGAGTCGAGATATCGATTCGGTGCTGCTTGAATATGACACCGCAGCAGACCAGCCCGGCGGGACAAAACTCGCTGACTGGATCGCGCGGTATCCCGAGTACCAGGACGATCTGATCGATTACGCCTATTACAACTTCGTTTTCCAGAAGGGCGAGTCTTATAGGCGAACGGACGCAAAAGCGGCGGGGTATCTAACCCTGGCGGGAGTCGTACGCGAGCGAATGATGGCAGAAGGCCTATATGCCGCCGGCCGGTCCGCCGATCCGTTGAAAGGAATTCTCATTGCGGCGCGCGCACAAAGCATCGAGCCTCCTGAATTGGCTCGACGAATCGGGATCGGACTTCCGGTCGTTATCAAGCTCGATCGCCGGCTTATCCGGCCGTCGACGATACCCGTTGAATTGGTTTCCCGGATCGCTAAAGAGCTCCAGGCTTTCGTTTCGGACGTTTCCGCGTATCTCCGACGACCGCTTACCCTCTCACCACAGGCAAACTACCGGGCTTCGAGCGCGCCGCAGGTGAGCGCGGCTCAGGATTTTCTGGACGCACTGAATGCGTGTGCAGACGTCTCCGCCGAGCAAAAGGAGTTCTGGAAGAACGAGTCCGGGGTAGTTCTCGGCGACACGGAGTGATGGTATGACCGGCTGGCCCGCCATTCGATCAGAGGCCCGACGACACCGCCAGGAGAGTCTTGCGAGTGCAGACTCACAGGGCGGCCTCGTTCCCGCCGAAGAATTGATCGAATGCGCCTTGAACGCAGCGGGATTGTGCCGGCTTGCGCTCCCGTTGGACGATCCTCTGCTGGCAGGCGCCCATGCGGTTCTGGATCGCCAAGCAGGTTACATCTGGAACCGCGCTGGCCTGTCCCCTGAAACCACTCGCTTTAACATTGCCCACGAGCTTGCTCACTGGTGGCTTCACTCAGATTCTCGAATGGGATGCAGGGAGGAAGATATCGTCGACTCCCCGGTTGCCGAACCGCTGCCGTTTGGAGAGGCCTATGTCGCGGGATACAGCCCCGCACAGCGCAGAGAGGTCGAGGCAAATGTCTTCGCAGCCGAATTTCTGCTCCCCGCTCCGTTGATCGAATCGCTGTTCCTGTCGCCCGACCCTCCGAATACGAGCGAGAGTATTGCAGCCGCTATCGGAATCTCGGAAACCGTTGTGTTGGGGCAGATGGCGGAGACGCTGCTCCTGGACGATAGACGATGGACGATGGACGATACGTCAATACCTCCGTGCGAAACCGATTCATACATCGTCGATCGTCGATCGTCCATCGTCGACGATCTTGATCCCTCTCAAAAACTGGCCGCAGAGATGGATCGCGGCCCGGCGCTGATTACGGCAGGGCCCGGAACCGGCAAGACGAGAACGCTGGTCGCTCGCATTCTGGCGCTGCTCGATCGCGGAGCGGCGCCGGAGCAGATCCTCGCTCTCACATTCTCGAACCGTGCCGCGAACGAGATGAGGTTACGGCTGGCCGAGGTCGTGCCCGCACAGACCCGACGGTTGTGGATTGGCACGTTTCACGCGTTCGGCCTGGAGCTTTTGCGGCGATTCGGCACCCGGATTGGTTTGCCGGCCGATCCGAAATTGATAGATCCGGTGGATGCCGTGTCGCTGCTCGAAAACAACCTCGCGCGGCTCGACCTGGTCGAATATGAATACTTGCATCGCCCCTCGATCCCGTTTCGAGACATATTGTCGGCAATCTCGCGCGCCAAGGATGAGTTGATTTCGCCGGGACGGTACGCGGAGCTTGCCGAGGCGATGGAGGTCCCAAGCGACGGCAAGGAGCGCGAAGAAGCCGAGCGCGAACGTTCGAAAGCGCTGGAGGTTGCAAGGGTTTACCGCGTTTATGAAGAGATCCTCAGCGAGAAAGGCTTGCTCGATTTTGGAGATCTCATTTATCGGGCTGTCGAGCTATTGAAAACCTATCCCGATGTGGCTGGTCTGGTACATAAAGAGTTCCGCCATCTGCTCGTCGATGAATACCAGGACATCAATCGCGGCAGCGCGGTTCTTCTGAAGCTGGTCGTCGGAGAGGGTGAAGGCCTGTGGGCCGTGGGCGACCTTCGGCAGGCTATCTACCGATTCCGAGGCGCATCTCCCGCCAATGTCAGCGCATTTGAAGAGGACTATCCTACTGGCAAAGAGCTTTCGCTCGAAATAAACTACCGGTCGCAGCCGAAACTGGTAGATCTCTTTAGCTGCGCTTCCAGGCAAATCTCCGCCGGTTCGGATTACGACGGGTGGCGCGCATTCCGAAACTCTACCGAATCGTCACTCATCTATGCCGAGGCCGAAGACGAAGCCGCCCACGCTGACGGCATCGCCCGGTCCATTCGGAATTTCGAGGTAGATGGATTCTCCCTCAACGATCAGGCAGTTCTTTGCAGGACAAACGCACAGGCAGACTGCCTTGCACGGGAATTGGAAGCCCGCAGCATACCGGTTCTCCATCTGGGTGGGCTGTTCGAACGCCCGGAAGTGAAAGATATGCTTTCGCTCCTCTCGCTGGCGGTGGAGCCCGGCGGATCGGGCATCGCCCGGGCGGCAGCCATTGACGAGTACCGCATGACAACCGAACAAGTAGCCGGTATTTTGGCGCGGGCAAGCGAAACCGGGGACGGTGTGGTTGCAGCATCAAAGGGTTCGCCGGAAGAGCAGCTTCCGGCATTCGGCCTGCTTAACAGCCATCTCTATCCGATTGCCTATCGAGGCGACGCCTGGGCATTCATCGCGCGGTATCTATTCGGACCGGCGCGATATCTTCGCGACAAGATTCGTGCCGGCACCGTCACAAATCGCCAGGCGCGCCTTGCGCTCTATCAGCTTCTATTGACGGCAAAGGCCTTTTCGAGCAAAACAAGCATAGCGGTCTCCCAAGATGACGGCAAAAACGATCACCCTCAGCGAGCATTTTTGGCGCATATTCGGCATCTTGTCTCAATTGGCGAGGACACGAGGGTGCGAGTACCAGGTGCGGCAGGCGGCCCGCCAGCCGTACGCATCATGACGATACATGCCTCAAAAGGGCTGGAATTCCCGGTGGTATTCCTACCCAACCTGTCGCAAGGCCAGTTTCCGAGCCGAAAGCGTGGGGGACTCGTAAAGCTTCCGCCGGGCTTTGTGCCGGAACAGGAAGACTCCGATCGGCAGGAAGATGAATGCCTGTTTTTCGTCGGGCTATCGAGAGCTCGCGATCATCTGGTCCTTACCCGCGCGAGAACGAGAAACGGCAAACAAATACAGCCGTCTCCACTCTTATCGTTGATCGAGGATCGATTCGAAGCCATTGGCGGCCTGAAAGAACAGTGGGGGACGGAACCGAACGTGAACGTTGAATTGCATGATGGGAACGTCGAATTCGCGGTGAGCGCGAGTATCCTAAGCAGTCCTGGTGCGGAGCAGGCTCCTTCAGTTTCCAGCGCGCATGCATTGGAAGAGTATATGAGCTGTCCCCGGAAGTACTTTTATTCAAGAGTGTTGAATTTAAGAAATGCCGGCGAGACGACGCCTTACGCCGCCTTCCACAAGTGCCTTTGGAATGTCATTCGGTGGTGGAGAGGTGAGCGCGAGGCGGGGAGAGTGCCCGGCAGAGTTGAGCTGGAAGCCCGGCTAAGTGACGAGTGGCAATCCTTCGGGCCGGATCCCGAGCATCCGCACGAGCAAGTACTGCGGGCCAGGGCAAACCGGATCGTTACGAATCTCACTGAGGAAACGGTGGAGATGCCCGACGATCCCGCGCTTCGAAGAGTCGAAGCGAAGCTGCACGGATCGGTTGTGAGGGTAGAGCCGGACGCCATCGGTATCAGCATCGAGGGAGGAATTGTCGTAGAAAAGTGGCATGCGGGCAAGCCCCGAGACAGCCATCGAAACTCCCCGAGACTCGCGCTGATTCGCGAGGGAGTGCGGCAAGAGCATGGCCGCGCGCCGGAGGAGATAAGACTGCGATACCTGACGACCGGCGAAACGCTAACCATCAAGGAGCAGCCGCGTTACGAGCCTGCTAGAGTCGCAAAATACGAAGAATCGCTCATAGGAATTGAAGCCGGCGAGTTTGGCGCCAGGCCGTCGTCGGACGAATGCCCGCATTGCCCGTTTTTCTTTATTTGCCCGGCTTAGGAGATCATTAGCATATATGTTCAGGCTTGATGGGAAGGTCGCGCTCGTAACCGGCGCGGGATCGGGAATTGGCGAAGAGATTGCGCGGAAGTTTGTCGCCCAGGGCGCAACTGTCATCGTGGCGGATATCGACGAGGCGGCGGGACACCGCGTCAACGATTCATTGGGGCCGTTGGCGCCCTTCCAAAGGCTCGACGTGACCGGCGCGGACGACTTTCAGGCCGCAGTTACTCTTGCGGCTGACCGGTTCGGCAAGCTCGACATTCTCGTGAACAACGCCGGAATCGGGCTCGTCGGAAATGTCGAAGAGACTTCGGATGAGGATTTCGGCCGCCTTCTGAATGTCAACGTGACGGGGGTGTTCCACGGCTGCAAATGCGCGGTCCCAATCATGGTGGCGCAAGGCGGTGGAAACATCATCAACATCGGTTCCGTCGCCGGCCTCGTTGCGATCGAACGGCGCTTTGCCTACAGCGCGACCAAAGGCGCGGTAATTGCGCTGACCCGCCAGCTTGCCATGGACTATGTTTCCAAAGGGATTCGCTGCAACTGCATATGCCCGGGGACGGTCTACACACCGTTCGTCGATTCCTATCTGGAGAAGTTTCACGCGGGCGAAGTCGAAGAAACCAAAGCGAAGCTTCATGCGCGCCAGCCGATGGGGCGAATGGGCCGGCCCGACGAAATCGCGACGATGGCAGTATATCTGGCGTCTGACGAGTCAGAGTTCGTAACCGGAGCGGTTCTGCCTATCGACGGTGGCCTAACTGCGCGATAATAACGGATTGAAATGGTGAATATCGATGAGGATGCGTAAGAGGTCCGCCACAAACGGCCTATCGGACAGTCCATATCTCTCGGAAGCCCTGAAGGTCGCATACTATCACTGCGTTCTAGAGATGCCCCTCAAGTCCATCGCCGAAATGCTGGGCAAGAGCCCGGCGACGATCACCCGGCGGCTTGACGAAGTCCGCCAGGCCGGGTGGCTCCGCGATCATCCCGAGTTTAGCCCTCCGCCTGAAATCTGGCGCGAGCTGCAAGGCCGCATGACCTGCTCCGACATTGAGAACGGCCTGCTCGATCACTTTGGCAGGGAAGTGTTAAAGCGAGTTACGGTCCTGCCGTCTCTCCCCAAGCAGGGCATCCGGCATCCCGTCGAAGCCAGCCCGGAGAACGTCGAACGCGTGGGGTTGTATGCGGCACAAAGGTTATGCGAGACTCTCGCCGATGGTGCGCACGTGGTGGGGGTCAACTGGGGCTGGTCGGTTCGCCACTGTGTTACCACGCTGAGGCCTAGCCGCCCAAACCCAGACCTGAGGTTCATTCCGCTGATCGGCAACTTGAGCCTGGATGAAAACGATCCCCATTTCGAGGAGGCGATCGACTGTTCCAGCAATCGTCTTGCCCAAATCGCTGCGTCTGCATTCGGCGCGCCCCGCGCACCGCGATTGAGCACTCCGGCGTATATTCCCAGGAGGTTTCACAGCGATGCGCGCGGTCTTCGGGCAATCCGCGATTTCATCGAGAGCGATATCTCATTCCGACGGATATTTGGCGGGGCAGATGAAACAGGCATTCCTCAGACAGGATTGATCGAACAGGTCGATACAATCGTGACCGGCATGAGCTCGATCGACGTGGAAACTCTACCTATCTACCGGCCTAACCTTATCACGCCTAACGACGTGGAGGTGCTCGAAAGGGCCGGCGTAGTGGGCGACCTGGCATTGCACCTCGTCGTTGAAGATGCACCGGTCAAACGATCGGAGGAAGAAAGCCTGGTTCATTCGATAAACGGACTGATCGTAGGTGCGTCACCTGCGGATTTCATTCGAATTGCGGAGCGCGCGCGCTCGAGCGGCGCGAGCGGATTGGGGGTCGTTGTCCTATCCGTGGGCGCGTGGAAGGCGCGAATTCTGTCCACCGCCATCCGGCTTCGCGCGGTAAACGAGCTCATCACCGATCTCGAAACCGCGCTCGCGGTTGGCAAGCACGCCGGAATCAGTTTTCCCACCGGATCCTATCTCCCAGGAGGAAGAAGATGAGCGCGGACCAAAACTCGCCGCTCGAATTCGACGCGACCGCAGCCACCGCTCTTCTCGAAAGCGGCGTCAACCGCGCGCATCTGGCTGAACTCGACCAACGGGTAGACGCGATCCAACAGGCATTCGCAGCCGAACAGCAGCAAGGCTACGCCACCCTTGAGCGCAACTTGCGGGCGTGGACGCAGAGCCACCTCCGCAAGGACGAAATCGAGGCCACCATTGCGCTGGCAGGGCGGGTTCGAAATAAGTTTGCGGCGTTCATTCTCGTCGGAATTGGTGGGTCGGATCTTGGCGGGCGAACGCTGCACGATTCTCTGGATCATCCATTCCATAACCAGCTATCCCCCGAGCGGCGGGGCTGCCGTCCGGACGGAACCGGCGGAGCGCCGGAGATCTATTTCACCGGCGACACATTCGACCCAAAGCGGTTGCTCGGCCTTTTGGATCTTCTGGAAACGCGCGGACTGCTCGACAAGACTTGTGTCGATGTCGTCAGCAAATCCGGCAAGACCGGTGAAACCATCGCCGCCGCCATGGTGATCCGAGAGCGGATGGAGCAGGCAGGGATTAAGGATTGGACCCAGCGTTTCGTCGCCACCACCGGCCAGAACGATCGGAGCGTATTATTCAAGATGAACCAGTCTGCGCCTTTTTTCGGGATGCTGCCGGTTCCGGAAGGTGTGGGCGGCCGGTTCAGCTTCGCTTCGCCGGTAGGACTGCTGCCGTTCGCGGTGACGGCGGTTGATGAATTGCCCGCCGAACGAGTAAAGAGCGCCCTGGCGGGATACGCGGAAGCGCACCGGCGATTCCTGCTGCCGGCTAACGATCCGTCGAACATTGCTTGCCAACTCGCCCGCTGGTGGCAATTGGGAGAGCAGTTCTGCCACAAGACGGATATGCTCTTCAGCAACTACGCCGATGACGCCCGGATCGGAGATTGGTTCACACAGCTCTACGAAGAGAGCGTGCAGGAGCGTGGCGGCGGGATAAACGTGATCGGCACGCGAGGCCCCACCGGCAATCACTCCATTCTGAACGGTATCCTGCGAGGGCCGCACGATAAGCTGGTGATGCTTGTCCACTGGGCGGACCTCGGAAGAGGAACTCAGATTCCGACGGGCACCGGAATCGGAGGCGACCTGAAGTACTTCGAAGGACTTTCACTGAATTCGGTGCAAAGCGCCTCTTGCCGGGCGACTGCTGCGGACTTCCTCGCCAACGGCGTGCCGACGGCGACGGTTCAGGTGAGCGGGCGGGACACTTACCACACAGTCTTACTTATGCGAACGCTAATGGATGCCGTTGCCATTAAGGGTAGATTACAATACCTTCACGTCAGCGCCAAAGGAGAGCCGGATCCCGCTACAGACCTCACCTATCAGCAGGACGGAGTGGAAGGGTACAAAATTGGCACGCGGAAGAACGCTGAGGAGATGCAGAAGCAGTTGTAGGCAGGCCGTCGCTGAATTCGAACGGAATTGTTTGGTTGGGACCCTGGAGTCCCTCACGACTTGCCGTCATCGATGCTGCCCCTGAGGAACAGTAGATCGATGTCGCCGGCCCAAGTAACGGATGGGAGCGCTGGCCTGCCTCGGACCTGATGCCGATTTGGGATGGGTTCGCGCCTATCTTGGAGCAAACATAGCACAATCGATGATGTGAAATTCTCGACTGGAGAGTAACTTTGATTTTCATCTGCCCGTTGGTAGCGATGTGTACAATACCGGCTCCTGAGCACACCTCTGTTAGCGTCACCGTCAGCGGTCATCCCCGCCGCATCGTCACCGACGCAGGCGCCGGCGGTTATCAGGCTTTCCCCGATGTCTGCCGCCTCAAGAATGGCGAGCTGTTTTGCGTTTTCTACGCGGGATACACGCACGTCTCGCTTCCAAACGCACAACTGCCGAAAGGAGGACGGATTTGCGCGATTCGCTCGTCCGACGAAGGGAAAACGTGGAGCAGCCCACAAACCATCATCGACACGTCCTTCGACGACCGCGATCCTTCCGTATGCTGCCTGCCGGACGGCGCCCTTCTCTGTAACTTCTTCAAGTACTCTGCCAATACCGCGGCGGATACGTGCATTTCTCGATCGACCGACGACGGAATGACCTGGAGCGAGCCGGATATGATCGCGCCGAGCTTTGCGACCTCTACACAGATACGGCGGCTTCGATCGGGCCGTCTGGTGCTGCCGGTCTATACCGTCGACGGGGCCAAACGCGCGTTTGCGGCGGTATGTCTGTCCGACGATCGCGGCCGGACCTGGAGCGGCCCACACCCCATCGGATTGAACGCCGGCAAGACGCTGGACGAAACCGACGTTTACGAGAGGAAGGACGGCACGCTGCTGGCCGTCATGCGCGAGGTGATGTGCGGCTCAGAGTCCAGGGACCGCGGCAAGACGTGGGGGCCGGTTTTTGACCTGGGGTTTCCCGGACACTGCCCTTGTTTGCTGATGACGCGGTCGGGCGTTCTTTTGATGGCTCATCGGCTGCCGGGGACGTCACTGCACTACAGCCTGGATGAGGGCCGAACGTGGCAAGGGCCGGTTAAGATCGACAACGTTATCGGCGCCTATCCGAGCCTGCTGGAGCTGCGTAATGGCCGAGTCCTTTGCGTCTACTACGAGGAAGGGAAGGGCTCCGCTATTCGGGCGGTCGAGCTATCCGTGACAAAAAATCGCCCGGCCTCGAAGGAGTAACCGGGCTCAAGTGCACGCAATGGGTAGACGTGTACATCCGGTCAGACGGCGCGTGTTGATGGGATGTTCCCAAAATCCGCAATATTCTTAAGATTCACCAAAGATACGTCTATATGGAGACCGTTAAATAGCGCGACACTCAAGCGGTCTCGCCTCTTCACGCCGGTTATTTAGAGTCCACAATCTCACCGGGCGGTAGCAGTGCTGACACTGCAGCCTCAATCCCTGGGACCGTCCTCGTCACGGTGGACCATACCTTGCCGTAGTGGATAGCATCTAAACGTGGATGTAGAAGTTTCGAAGCTTGATGAGGAACTCCCAGTCGACCTGTGTATGTGCGCTTCGGAAACCCGCAGAAACTCGGGATGCCGTCTCTCCCATAATCTCTAACTCACGCACGACCGCAGCCTTCGTCTAATCATCCAATAGAAACTCCGCGCGGCTAATACCCTCAACGTATCGGCTGCGCCTCCGAGCGGCGTTGCGGATATCCTCGAGCGAGATCTCATCCTTTCGCATAAATAGGCTCCATGGTCGAGAAAATCTCCTTCTTAAGGAACCTGTTTTCGCTCGCCTCGATGCCTTCCCGATCCAGAACGTCAACCTCGCGGCCTAGGATCCTTGCCAGCTCGTCCTGCATCCGAAAGTGATCGGCCAAATCCCAATTCGCATCGGCCTCATGCACCACTACAAAATCCACGTCGCTATCAGGACCGAAATCGTCGCGTGTCACCGAACCGAAGATACTTAAACTCTCAATTTTCCACTTCAGGCAGAATTCCAGAATGGCAGACGAATCGAATTTGATCCCATGCTTCGTCATTGTATTGCCTTTCTGGCCATCATTGTATCACAGCCACGACAACTTGGTTCTCCTTAGAAGCAACCCTAGTGCGAATATGCGGGTTAGTGTTTCAAAAATCAGCGGCTTATGGTCGTCCGTCCATTGTGCAGAGTGACGGTCCGACAATTTGGCTGTCGTTTTCAATAATGGCGTGTGCGATTAGCTCGCTACGAACAGCTCTCGAAGTAGTGCCGGATTGGAATTGGTTCTTGCGGCCAATGCACGCAGGTTTGACCTAGAGATTGCCGTCGGAAAGCGGGCAGTCACCGACTTAAACTCGAGTCTATCTCCGATACTCTCCGCCCATCGACTCAGAGTATATCCAATTGTCTGTCCGTCAACGTTCAGCAATTTGATTGACCGCTTGTGACGTCTCAGACTTGGCGGGCAGACGGGATTGTAGCTCATTAGGTGCTCCTACAGGGCCAATTCCTTACTTAACACAGCAGAACCCAAATCGAATCGGCCAGCGTGCAAAATGGTCCGAGCAGAATAGTGCCCGGACCCTAGCCATTGCGATCGCCAAAAGAAGCAATTACTCCCCTCCCGATTCGGGAGGGGTTATGCAGCTATCTTCTCGCACGAACCATTACGGGGTGGGATTCGCCTACCGTCTCCGCAGAAACGCCGGAATATCCAAATCGTTTTCGTTGACCGTCTTGACGGTCGGTTCTGCCGGTTCCGTTATCTGGTTCAGTGCCGGGGGAGACTGCGGCGGCTGTGGAACCTGCTGGCGGATTACGGGCGGGGTTTCCAGTTGCTTCGCCGTGGGATGCGGCTGAGGCACGGTTTGAGCCGCATGAGCATGTCCCTGCTGGCCGCGGTGCCCGGAGAATCCGGTTGCCAGCACGGTCACTCGAACCTGCCCCTCCATGCCGGAGTCGGACACCCAGCCGAAGATGATGTTGGCTTCCTTGCGGTCGCACAGCTCGTTGATGAGCAGCGCCGCTTCGTTTGCCTCGGCCAGGGTCAGATCCGGACCCGATGTCACGTTGATGAGCACTCTCAAGGCGCCCTCGATGGAGGTTTCCAAGAGCGGGCTGGAGATGGCGGCTTGCGCGGCTTCGACCGCCCGATGATCGCCGCTGGCGATGCCGATTCCCATCAGCGCCGAGCCCGCGTTCGACATGATGGTCTTGACGTCCGCGAAGTCCACGTTGATCTGGCCGGGGATTGTGATGATATCGGAAATTCCCTGAACGCCCTGCCTCAGCACGTCATCCGCCACTCGGAATGCCTCCACAAGCGTCATGCGCTTGTCCCCGACGGACAGCAGCTTGTCGTTCGGGACGATGATCACCGTATCGACTTTGGCTTTCAGATTGTCCACACCCTCTTCCGCGAGCCGCATCCTCCGAGGGCCTTCGAAGTTAAACGGCTTGGTGACGACTGCCACCGTCAGCGCGCCGATCTCGCGGGCGATTTCCGCGATTACCGGGGCTGCTCCGGTGCCGGTGCCGCCACCCATGCCGGCCGTGATGAAAACCATGTCCGCGCCATCCATAGCCTTCTTGATTTCGCTCTTGCTCTCTTCAGCGGCGCTTCGGCCGATCTCAGGGTTGCCGCCGGCGCCCAATCCCCGGGTCAAGTTTTCGCCGAGCTGCATTTTCAAGGGAGCCAGCGCGATGTTGAGCACCTGGCGATCGGTATTCATTGCCAGGAAGTCGACTCCCGTTAAGCCGGATTCTATCATCCGGTTAACAGCGTTCGTCCCGCCGCCACCGACGCCTATGACCTTGATATGCGCGCCTACGGTCTCTTCGAACCGCCCCCCGCTGAAACCTGACATAAGCAATGGCCCCCTTATCGAATCTGTCGCGTCCCGGCCTTATCGGCCGATAAGAATTCTCGATGATGTGTTGGTCCTGCCGATCGGTGCAATTGTTCGACCTGTAATCGGCTGTATTGTCCGGGAACTCGTCATTCAATCCGTGCGAAGCTTGTTGAATATGCCTGACAAGAAACGGGAAACCCCTCCGAGGGGGCCCTGGGCCGCGAGGTTGCGGCGCTGTTCCATCTGCCGGTGCATGCCGTACTGAACCAGACCGACTGAAGTGGCGAACGTAGGACTCTCCACAGAATCCGCCAGGCCCCAGATTCCCGCCGTCTTGCCCAGCCGAACGGGCATTTTCAGAACGTCTCCCGAACACCCAAGCGTACCACGCAAAAGCGACCCGCCGCCGGTCAGAACCATGCCGGCAGGGACAGTATTCTGACACCCGGACTTCACAATCTCTTTCTGCACGAACTGGAAAAGCTCCTGCATCCTGGCTTCCACGATTTCGCAAAGAACGCGGCGCCTCAGAGTTCTGCGCTCCGAGCTCCCGATCGGTGTGAGCGGGAATCCTTCGTTCTCCCCGACGCCTTCAGACGTGGCGGATCCGTGCTCGATTTTGACCTTTTCTGCCTCTTCAAGGTTAACGCGCAGCAGCGTCGCTATGTCGCTCGTCACATGGTTGCCGCCAACCGGGATTACGGCGGAATAGAAAATCTCCCCGCTTTGAAAGATTGCCAGGTCGCTCGTTCCGCCGCCAATATCTACCATGCAGACGCCGAGATTCTTTTCGGCCGGCAGCACGACTGCTTCGGCTGTTGCGATCGGCTCAAGAACCATATTTGCGTGTGCGAGCCCGGCCCGGAGCACGCATTTTTCCACGTTTTGGAGAAACGTGTGCGCGCCCGTTACGATGTGGGTCTCGACCTCCAGCCTGGAGCCGGACATGCCAACCGGCTGGCGGATGCCGTTGTGCCCGTCGACGGAATAGGAACGTGGAATTGCGTGGAGAATCTCACGATCCGGCGGAATAACGATGACGCACGAGGCTTGAAGGACGCGGTTGACGTCGTCTTCGTTGATCTCGCGGCTGGGATGGGTAATCGCGATACGCCCGCTGGAGTTCAAGGAGGCAATGTGCTCGCCGGTCACCCCGACATAGACGTTAGAAACCGTGTTACCGGACTGCTGCTCGGCCTTGCCGACGGCCTCTTTGATGGACTGAACGGTCGAATCTAGATCGACGACGATGCCCCGTTTGAGCCCGCTCGACGGGTTAACGCCGACGCCAACGACGATCAACTCACCGCTATCGCCAATTTCAGCGATAACGCAACAAGTCTTGGTCGTTCCAATATCCAGGCCGGCAATGAGATCGTGTTTCACCGACAATCGCTCCGGGGTTTATACAATAGGAGGCAGTGTGCGGTCTGCCAAAATGAACGAATGCAGGGCCGGCGGATAACGAGGTGTGTGAACCGCGCGCGAACCCTGCTACGTTACAGCCATAGATTATACCGGCAACGCCCCAATGCGTGAACTGTGAACGCCGGTGATTCAAATGATTTTATCAGGAGTTTTTGGGGAAGTATCCAACAGGCCGCTCCTCCACAGTCAGCGCCTCTTGTTTTTGGCCATTCAGGCACTCTTGGCGCTATGGTAAAATGTGACCGAAAGTCCGAAATCCCGAAAGGCCGACAAACCAATTTCCCAACAACCCAACAACTCAATGACCCCAAATGCCAAACCTTCCCATCTACTTAGACAATAACGCATCCACCCCCGTGGATTCCCGCGTACTGGAAACGATGCTGCCGTACTTCACCGAGCATTTTGGCAACGCGGCCAGCACCGGACATGCGTTTGGGCGCAAGGCCCGCGAGGCGGTTGAACGGTCGAGAGCATCCATCGCGAAGGCGATCGGCGCCGCTAAGGCGGAAGAGATCGTATTCACGTCCGGCGCGACGGAATCGGATGGACTTGCGCTGCGCGGATTAGCCGGTCGTTACCGCGACAAAGGCAATCACATCATTACGGTAACGACCGAGCACAAGGCCGTGCTTGACACCTGCCGCCGCCTCGAACGTGAAGGCTTCGAGGTGACATATCTTGGTGTCGAGCGGGATGGTCTGATCGATCTGAACCGGCTCACGGACGAAATCACGGCGAAGACGATCGTCGTGTCTGTCATGGCGGCAAACAATGAAATCGGCGTTATCCAGAACATCTCGTCAATTGGCTGGCTCTGCAAAGAAGAGGGCGTTCTATTTCACACGGACGCGACCCAGGCGGTCGGAAAAATCCCGTTCTGTGTAGAAGAGATGAATGTCGATCTGGCCTCGTTCACAGCCCACAAGATCTACGGACCGAAGGGCGTCGGCGCGCTCTACGTTCGCGGAAGCAGCCCTCACGTTGAGCTCGAAGCGCAGATCGACGGCGGAGGACACGAAGGCGGCTGCAGGTCCGGTACGTTAAACGTCACAGGGATAATCGGGTTGTGTAAGGCCGTCGAATTGTGCCTTGAGGAGATCGATACTGAAGCTCGCCGCCTTATCCACCTCCGCGACCGGCTGAAGAACGGCATTCAACAAGAGGTCGGCGGAGTGTCACTAAACGGCCACGAGACCGCCCGCCTTCCCGGGCACCTCAACTTGTCATTTGAAGGGATCGATGGCGGGAACCTGCTTGGCACAATGCCTGAGATCGCACTTTCTACGACTTCCGCTTGCTCCACGGGCGCCCGAACCGCGTCACATGTACTGACAGCCCTCGGGTTGGACGGAGATCGGGCCTTCAGCGCCATCCGTTTCGGAATCGGGCGCTTCAATACCGAGGAAGAGATCGACTACACAATCGGCCGAATTGCGGATGCTGTCGCTAAACAGCGCCGGTTTCGATAGAGACGTATCACGCCGTCCGACCGGCAACTCATTCAACCGGATGAAATCGTACGACGAAACGACGGTCACCTTTCTGCATGCCGAACGTCAGGTTGCGGCTCATCCTGGCGATACGCTGCTCGATGTCGCGCTCGACAATGGCATCGACCTGCCGCACGAGTGCGGCGGAAACTGCAGTTGCACAACTTGCCATGTTGTAATCCTCGCCGGCTCCGCCAACCTTTCTCCAATTGAAGAACCTGAGGCGTATAGGCTCCAGTTTGCCACAGATAACGTCGCCGGCTCACGTCTCGCGTGCCAGGCGCTTATCAAGCCGGGATCTATTACAGTGGAGATACGTCGCGGTTAATGCCCGCTCCGGCGTCCGCTAATTGCAATCATCACTATTGTTCGGAACAATAGTTGCCTTCTCGGTGTAAACATATACATACGCTATCCGAACCAGGTAGAGTGACCCCACGAGGTTAAGCAATCGTCCGTTCGCAAGCTGACGATCGTTGAAACGCGAGTCCCGGCGGAAGCGGGGTATCGTTCCCGCGCCGGTCGGATGCGACAAAACGATGACGAGAGGTCAACCCGCCATGAGCCTGCTAGTCAATGGGCTGCTGTCGAAGTCTCTGGGAATTAGACAGAAAGCGCGTCCCGTCCGAGAGAACGGCTTTCAGGAAGAACGACATTCCGAAATCAGAAAGGTGGCTTTCGTCGCCGATTACGTCCCACGCCGATGCGGAATTGCAACCTTTACAAACGATCTTCGCGGCGCGCTTGCGGACCAATACCCGGGCTCCGAATGTGTGGTCGCAGCGGTTAATGACGTCGACACTGGATATGAGTATCCGGCTGAAGTTCGCTTCGAGATCGACGAGCAGGACCCGGAATCCTATCGAAGAGCTGCAGATTTCCTGAACTTCGGAAATTTCGACGCGATTTCGATCCAGCACGAGTTCGGCATTTTTGGAGGACCGGCGGGCAGCCACATCCTCGCCCTCATGCGATATCTGGACACTCCCGTCGTCACGACGCTCCACACCGTGCTCCGCGAGCCGAATGCCAGGCAGCTTCGCGTCATCAACCAATTGGACGAGCTGTCCGCGCGCCTGGTTGTCATGTCGGAGACCGGAAAGCAGATGCTTCAAGAGGTATACGGAGTCCGGAAGGAAAAAATCGATCTTATCGCGCACGGAATTCCTGACATGCCGTTTGTCGATCCCAACTTCTACAAAGACAAATTTGGGGTCGAGGGGAAATATGTGCTTCTTACGTTCGGCCTGCTCTCGCCGAATAAGGGTATCGAATACGTTCTCAGGGCGCTTCCGGACGTGATCCGCCAATTCCCGAACCTTGTCTATATCGTTCTCGGGGCCACGCATCCGAGCCTGCTCCGAAGCGAAGGAGAGTCCTACCGCATCGGGTTGGAACGGCTAACGCACGATCTGGGGATCAAGCGGCACGTCATATTCCATAACCGGTTCGTCGAGTTGAGCGAGCTCAAGGAGTTTATCGGCGCCACGGACCTCTACGTCACGCCTTATCTCAATCCCGCGCAGACCACCTCCGGCACCCTGGCATACGCCTTCGGGTGCGGCAAGGCGGTGATTTCTACTCCTTATTGGCACGCTGAAGAGCTCCTCGCGGAGGACCGCGGCTTACTGGTGCCGTTTGGAGAACATCAACCTATTGCTAACGGAATTCTGGAGATTTTAAGCGACGAGACCCGGCGCCACGCCATGCGCAAGCGGGCCTACATGCTTGGGCGCGAAATGATCTGGAGCGAGGTTGCACAGCAGTACATGTCGTCCTTCGAGAAGGCGCGTCGCACTCGCAAGGATGCCGTCCGCCGGCTTATCGTGCGAACCCTGGAAGAACAACAGCGCCAGCTCCCGCCAATTCGGCTGGACCACCTCCGGCGACTGACCGATTTCACTGGCATCTTCCAGCACGCCACGTATTCGCTTCCGAATTACGCCGAAGGATACTGCACCGACGACTGCGCCCGGGCGTTCCTGGCAACGTTGCTTCTTGAAGATCTTGGCCACGATCCCCGGGACGTTCTCCGGCTCGGCAGTATCTACGCTGCCTTCTTGAACCATGCGTTCGACCGCGAGCGCGGCCGATTCCGCAATTTCATGGCCTATGACAGGCACTGGCAGCCGGAAGGGGAATCGGACGACTGCCAGGGCCGTGCAGTCTGGGCGTTGGGGATGTGCCTTGGCCGCTCCCGCCAGCAAAACCTTAGAATGTGGGCGGCGGGAATCTTCGGTCCCGCGCTGTCCGAACTGATGAATACTACCTCCCCGCGAGCTTGGGCTTTCGGCCTTTTAGGAATTCACGAATACCTGCGCCAGTTGAGCGGAGACCGGCACGTGAACATGGCCCGAGAGGATCTCGCAAATCGCCTGGTCGATCTGTTCCATCGCAGCTCGCGACCGGACTGGCCGTGGTTCGAAGACATCCTCTCCTACGATAACGCCGTCCTTTCTCACGCTCTAATTCTGAGCGGGCGCTGGACCGATCACGAGCAAGCCTTCGATATCGGCATCCGTTCGTTAAGATGGCTTGCGGAGCTACAGCGCGCGCCGTCCGGACATTTCCGGCCGATCGGGAGCGCCGGATTTTATCGCTATGGCGGAAACAGAGCCGAGTTCGACCAGCAGCCGATAGAAGCCTATGGAATGACCGCGGCCAGTCTCGAAGCCTATCGCTGTACGAACGAATCCTGGTGGCTCGATCAAGCATGGTCGGCGTTCGAGTGGTTCCTTGGAAGGAACGATCTCAGCCAGCCGGTCTACGACGCGGGGACGGGCGGATGCCGCGACGGGTTACACGTGGATCGGGCCAACCAGAACCAGGGTGCGGAATCCACAATCGCATTCCTCCTGGCGCGCGCGGAAATGGGCCTTATCGAGAGCACGCTCAGCGCGTTTCGTCAGCCGGAAGACCCTGGCCTTCCTGCCGCCGTCGTCACCACCCATTTTGAGGCGGGGACCGTTAAGATTTGATGATTGTAAAGCGCAGCGGCCTGGTCCTCAAGCCACAGAGCGCGCGCGTCCTCGTTCGGCGATTCGTCCCCAAGAACGAGGAGCGCATCGTCAAGATCATCGCGAGAGTATCGGCCCTTTCCGAAGACGAAGTTTGCCGGCTTATCAAGCAGGTATTGGATGAATTCGTTGGCCGGCATCAAAAGCTCAAGCGGTTCCTGATCGGCCAATTCGAAGAGGTTCGGCGATTCCTGATCACGGATGCGCCACTCTCCGAGGAGCGGCGGCTCCTCATTGGATCGTACTTCACGCAAGAATACGCGCTGGAATCCGCAGGTCTGCTCAACCCCTCCATGATCTGGCACCCGGACCAGACCGGCATCGAGGAAGGATCCAAGCGGTTCATCTTGAGCCTGCGGGCGATAGGCGAAGGCCACATTTCGTCCATCACATTCCGTACAGGGGTAATTGACGCAGAACACCGCATCGCGTTGGATATTCCCTCGGCATTCGCTACGTCCCCAGAAGTCGTGCCGAATGCTGCCTACGATCGGTCGTTATTCGAACGGAAACTGATGGAGCTCGGCTTCGCGGGCGGCGTGGCAGAGCAGGTCTTGTCGACGCTCCCGGATACGTTCTCATTCGACGAGCTGCAATCTATCCTCAAACTTATAGGGCGGCGCCATCGCGCGGAGCCTCAGGAATTCGATCGCACGAGCAGGGGAATCCTGACCCTGGCTCAGGCAAACTACGAAGTCGAGTTTTCGCCGGACGAGCACCTGTCCGCGAGAATCATCTTCCCGACCTCGCCGACAGAAGCCAGAGGAATTGAAGACGCTCGCTTTGTCGAGTTTCATGAAGACAACGGACAGGTCTGTTATTATGCTACCTATAGCGCTTACGATGGGGAAGTTGTATTACCCCAGATCCTCGAAACGGATGATTTCCTCCACTTCCGCCTCTACACCCTCAACGGCCCCGAAGTCCAAAACAAGGGCATGGCTCTGTTCCCTCGCAGAATAGACGGCCAGTATGCGATGATCTCCCGCCAGGACAACGAAAACATCTATCTGATGTATTCGGATATGCTGCACTTCTGGCACTCGAAGGAGCCGATCGTCAAACCGACGTTCCCATGGGAGTTCGTGCAGCTTGGCAACTGCGGCTCTCCGATCGAGACGGAAGAGGGTTGGCTGGTCCTCAGCCACGGAGTCGGGCCAATGCGCAAGTACGCCATCGGAGCATTCCTACTGGATCGCCACGACCCGCGCAAGGTAATCGGCCGCCTATCGAAGCCACTGCTGACTCCGGAAGGGGACGAATGGGAGGGGTACGTTCCAAACGTGGTCTATAGCTGCGGAGGCATTGTACACAACGGAGAACTGATCGTCCCGTACGCAATGTCAGACTATGCCAGCAGCTTCGCAACGGTCCCGCTCAAGGAATTATTGGCAGAAATGGACCCGTAGGGACGCGCACCATGCGTACAAGGCGCTACTCCCGCGGCATCTTCGTGATATGCCAGCGCGCTTTCGATCCCCGGCTGTTCTGAATTTCGACGTCCAGCGGCTCGCCACGGCCGGCCAACGCGGCTGGAATGGCTGCCATCAAGAAATACCGCGGATAGTTGTTCGCGAAATTCGCATTCTGATTGGCGATATGCCACTGAAGCTCTTCGCTCCTGACACCAGGCGATGAGGCCCTAACGGTAAAGAGTCTGCGGTCGTAACTCATTTTATCGGGCTGCTTCTGCGCGTCTGACGTGATTGTTACCTCCATCCAAATTCCGACGCTCCCGGCAGGCGCCTTAACCTCCGCCCAATTCTCCTGGCCGCCATTCATCGCATCGAGGTAGTAGTGTCTCGCGACCCCGTCCGGACCCACCGGTTTCAACTCTGCAAGCTCAAACTCACCCTGGCGAGCAGGCGTGGATGCATCCACGCGCGCGGATTGACCCATCCGCATCATCATCGAGGCTGCGCTTAGGATGCAGATCACGCCAAGAATTGCAACCGGTGTTAGTTGGAGTTTCATCTCGTTCGATCAGGCGCAGAGCCGCAGATACTCCTTCAACGCTTTGGGAATCTCTACCAACGGATCGGCCGCTCCTTCATACTCAAGGTGCAAATAGCCTCTATAGCCGGCATCTTTCAGGATTTTCACCTGGCGCGCCATATCGGCATCCTCGTGTATGTTTCCGCGTGTTATGTCGGTTTTCATATGGGTCGTCACCGCATACGGAGCGCACCGCGCAAGATCCGCGTAAGGATCCTCCGTGTGGAAGTTGCCGGAATCCCACTTCATGCCGAACCAGTCGCTTTTCACGGCCTGGAGAATCTGCATCACGCCGTTGGAATCGCCGACAACGCCGCCGTGGTTCTCCAGTGCGAGCATCACTCCCTTTTTCTCGGCATATTCACAGGAGGTCTCGATACATTCGACAACCCACTTGCGCGCCTGGCCGTCCGAAACCCCTTTCGGGGTCGGACCGGCAAATATGCGCGCGCAAGGAGCTCCCATATCTACTGCGTAATCGATCCACTCTTTGACCTTGGCGATCTCCTTGTCGCGCGCCTCGCCAGGCGGGTGCGTGAACTGGTTGCCCACCGCCGTGCCGTTGATATCGAGCCCGAGCAGAAACGCACGCCGAACCAGTTTCTGGATGTAATCCAACTTGACCGGGGTGGGGAAGTAGTACGAGGTGAGCTCGACGCCGTCGATCCCAATCTCGGCGCAGCGGTTGAGGAAATCATCGAGCGTCATTGACGGCTGCTTCTTGCCCTGAAGAAAGTCGCGGTAAGAATACGCGCAGCAGCCCACGCGAAGGTGGGGCCCGCCGGTGCGTTTAGGAGGCTCGATAGCATTTGCCGGCATAGTAAGCAATCCTGCTCCAACGGCGCCCGCGCCGGACAGCAACGACCGCCGAGATAAGTACTTTGGCATGACATTTCCTCGCATTGATGTAATTCAAAGCTCGCCGCGTTCTGCTAAAACTCGTCTGATTCGTCGGCCGGGTGAATATCGGTGGCGACCAATTCTTTCCAAAGCGACTCAACTGCGGGATTAGCGTCAAGGCGTATTAGCTTCTCCGTAACGGCTCCGGAATCAGACTTGAGTTCGGGGAATTCAAGCAATAGCATCGCGATATCTCGCCAATCCGTTCCAGCTTTTGGGTTGCCGCGACGAGCATAATAAGAGATCACTTTGCTCGCGATCAAGTCCACTGGTGACAATACTTGAATGTCAGCGATTTTACGTGACTCCGGTAGTTTGTCGACGGGTCGAATGTCAACAAGATGCCGATTGCCGGTCTTTTGGACCTGGAACAGCCGAAACCCACGACCCTGACCAATCTCCCTGATTCGAACTGCAATGTGAAAGTGGCTGCTGATATGTTCGCGCAGCTCATCGGCAAGCTCGCGAGCCCGTGTAGACATAATGTCAATGTCCTGCGTCATTCGCGGCTCATTCACATAGGCATTAACGGCTTGAGCGCCAAAGAGTACGGCGTCTTCGCGGCCACGCAAAAACTCGAGCACCCTTTCGTGAATCGTTGCGAGCGGCAGCGGTTCTCTCAACTCAAACTCCTTGAAAGCGAGTGCGCCCGAGCCGAACATCCTCTAACTCCTTGTTTCAGCGTTCATTTCGATGGCCGTTTGCTGCAATCCTCTTTGCTTTGCTGGGCCTCAACAATCGTAAATGGCGCAGACAATCGCACCAGATAATCTGTTTTTCACGCTTTTAGAGCGTCCTTCCAACCGCCTCCGCAATCGGCCGGCACTCGCTTACGAGACTCGCAAAGTTCTGATGTGTCAGCGACTGCGCGCCGTCTTTGATCGCCTTGTCCGGGTGGGCGTGGACCTCGATCAACAGGCCGTCCGCGCCGCACGCGACAGCGGCTTTTGTCATGGGTCCCACCAGGTTCCATTTTCCGGTGCCCTGGCTTGGGTCGACGATCACCGGCAGGTGCGTGAGTTGCTTCACGAGAGGCACCGCGCTGAGGTCCAGAGTGTTTCGTGTGCTGGTCTCGAACGTGCGGATGCCGCGCTCGCAAAGCATCACGTCGTGATTACCGCCGAGTAGGATATATTCCGCGGCCTGCAGCCATTCCTCGATCTTAGCCCACATCCCTCGTTTCAAGCAAACGGCCGTGTGGCATCGTCCCACTTCTCGGAGCAGATCGTAGTTCTGCATATTGCGGGTGCCTATCTGCAGGATGTCGGCATGCTCGCAGACAAGCTCCACGTTGCGCGGATCCATGACTTCAGTGATGACCGGAAGGCCGGTCTCCCTGGAAACAGCCTGGAGAATCTTGAGGCCTTCCACCCCCAGCCCCTGGAATGAGTACGGAGAAGTACACGGTTTGTAGGCGCCGCCTCGAAGGATGGCCGCTCCTGCGGCCTTCACGGCCACCGCCGTCTCCAGCGTCTGCTCGTACGATTCCACCGTACACGGCCCGGCCATCATCACCACGCGGGACGTGCCGATTTCAACCCCGCGCACGTTGATAACGGTTCCGTCCGGGTGAATCTCCCGGCTGACGAACTTGTAAGGCTTGATGATCGCGATGACGCGCTCGACGTATCCCAGGCTCTCGAGCTGTTCGGCGTACGCGGCTTTGTCCGCATCCGGTACGCCCACGGCGCCGATGACGGTCCGCTCAGCGCCGTAAATCGGATGGACGCTATAACCCCAGCCCTGGATGCGCCGCTCGACCTCCTCTATCTGTTCGCGCGACGCGTGCGCCGCCATCACCACGATCATTGCTTGAGCACTTCCTCCAAATCGCAAAGAAACTTGGAATTCTCCGCGCCTGTCCCAACGGTCACCCGCAGATGCCTGGGGGAGCCGAAGATATCCCCTGTGCGGACGATGACTCCTCGCCGCAGCAGGCCGTCGAACACCGGACGGCAATCCCTTGAGACATCCACCCAGACGAAGTTCCCTTCCGTGTGAATATAACGTAATCCTACTGAATCGAAGCCGGAGTAGAGCTGGAGCTTACCTTTGCGGTTCGTGCTGCGCGTAAGATTAAGGAATTCAACGTCTTCCAGCGCGGCCACACCCGCTGCTTGAGCGATCGAGCTCACGTTGAACGGTTCGCGCACCTGATTGAGGTAACCCGCGATCTCCGGCCGCGCCACGCCATATCCCAACCGCAGCCCCGCCAACCCGTAGGCCTTGGAAAAAGTCCGCAAAACTACCACGTTGCGCCCTTCCCGAATGTATTGCAAGCAGTCCGGGTAGCTCGCGCTCTCGACGAATTCGAAATATGCCTCGTCGAAAACGACGATCACGCGGTCCGGCGTACGTTCGAGCAGACGCGCCACCTCATCCGCTGTATTGATCGTCCCCGTGGGATTATTCGGATTGGCGATGAAGATCATCCGTGTATGCTCGTTGATCTTCTCTGCCATGGCTTCAAGATCGTGCGTCCAATTCCGCAAGGCGACCTTGTGGCACGGGCAATGGTGCAAGATCGCTGCCGCTTCGTAGCGAACGAAGGAGGGATCCGCCTGGATGACCTCGTCGCCGGGATTGAGGAACGTTACGCCTAGCAGGTGGATGATATCGTCCGAGCCGTTTCCGAATACCAGATGGTCTTCGGGCACATTGAGGTGACGGGAAACTCCCTTGCGAAGGTCATGGCAAACGGCATCAGGATAGAGGTGGACGCGATCGGAAGCTTCGCGAATCGCATCGACTGCCCGCGGAGACGGCCCGAGCGGATTCTCATTGCTTGCGAGCTTGATAACCTCGGTCAGTCCAAGCTCGCGCTTGACCTCTTCAATCGGCTTGCCCGGCCGGTAGGGCACGAGCCGGGTGATGTTTTCGCCTACCATGACGCTTCGTTCCTCGGGACAAATGGCAATAAGAAGCAACAGTTTACCACACGGACCGATTAGCGGGGGAGGGCCGTGAGCGCGAGGAGGTACCACATGTTGTGGACGAGCCATGGCTCGCTCGTCCGGTAGCTTGCGTGGCGCTTGCCTGGCCCGGGCCTGCTCATGTCGAAGCCTGGACGGTCTTCGCCGGAAACGTCGCGCACAAAGCCGTTCGGAATGCACCCTGGAACCGCTCCTCGCTCATGTCCGGGGATGGAGTCGTACCGGTGATGGTAGCGCGGCGGATTGACCGCGCCGGCGCCTTCCATCATGCAAAGGTTGTAAGGGTTCTTGCCGAGCACCCAGTCGATCTGGTCCGTTGCAAAGACCAGCGCTCGGGGATCTTTATTGACGCGATAAATCAGCGCGGCAGCCCAGCCTTTCTGGAGCTGGTTGAAGTTCAGCCCTAGAGCCGAAGTCGGCTCGAAGAAGTAGTCCTTTTCGCCCACGCTCTGCTTGCTCAGTCCGAACGGATTATCGGCCGTACTGTAAAGGAACTCCGCATAGTCCGCGAGGGCCGTGCGTATCTTATCGGATAACGACTCTTTCGGATGGGCCAACGCATAGAGGGCGAGGGCGCCCGCATTCAACTCGCCTCCCGTCCCCCAGGCGCCGCGATACCGTCCCTCTTTGTTCTGTCCTTGAAGTAATGAACCGGCCGACTTGTGGGCGAACTCGTCATAGGATGCTTCGTTCGTCGTTGCGAAGAGATCCAGTGCGCAAATTAAGAGATGCGGGGAGTTGCCGGCCGGATTATTGTCTTTGAGGTATTCCCAATACCGGTCGACGCGATCGCGAAAATCGTTCGGACCAAGTACTGAATCCGGCAGCTTTGCAAGCTTCGCCCATGCCACGGTAACCAGCGGCGAATAGCCTTCGCCGGTGTCTATGACGGGGTCATCGGCTGTGCCCGGCGTACCATCTGTATGCTCCTCAGGCGGGCACCACTTCATCCAGTCACGGCCTGGCCCCTGGCGGATGTCTTTATAAAGCCCGCCGGTATCCGGATTTTGCACCTTGGCGACAAATCTTGCTCCCCACAGCGCCTCACTGACGATGTCCGGAGCGCCGGTATGGTCGCGGTCGAATCGGCGAAAGTAGTCCGGCCACGTGTCGAACGCCTTCATGAGCGCGTACGCCACGCCGCCGTCGCCGTTTTCGTATATGATTTTGTTGTAGTCGCCGGCGCTGTGCCAGCCGCCTGTCGCATCGATGTGCTCCCCGCCCGGGAGTCTTGCGTCGTCCAGGTGGCAGGCATGGTGCCAGCCGGGGACGTCGTATCCGCACCTCTGTACGAAGAAGAAGTCCACACACAGCTTCCCGGTCGCCTCGATCAGGGCATTGTCGCCGATCGTGAACGAGACCGACGAGCCGCTTGAGCTGCCGATCCGGCAAACCGCGCGATATCGCCCGGATTTCTGCAGGCTGCTAAAATCTCCGCGCCAAAAATACGAACCCCAATCCGCGGATTCTCCGTCGTGAATTCGCGACGCCTGCATCGATGACGACGCTACGGCCTTGCCCGAGTTGTCTAGAATCTCCAATGTAGTTTTGGGATTATCCGTTGGAAAGAAGTTCGTCGCAACGACTGCGGACTTCGGCCCTACCCGTCCGTAACTCGCTTGGTTAACGAATACCCGAATGACCGGCTTCCGTGACTGCGCGGAATCCGCGGAAAAAAGCGAGAAATCGTCACAAACGGCTTTGCCGCTTGAAACCAGGGCAACGGCGGCAACCTGGACTGCGCCTGCCGGCATCGCCGTCGTCAGGGATTGGCATTGCCAGCCTTCGGACCCGGCGCCAGGAGGAGTAAGCTCCGTTCGTAAGACTTTCTCGTCACGATCGAGCCACACGACTCCTACCTGCGCCTTGCCACCTTCGGACTTCGTCCAACAACTCAAGCGATAGGTCGTTACTCCTGGGACGACGTTCGCCGGGACAACGCGAGAGGCATACCACTTGTTCGGTTCCGCAGTCAGTTCAAGCCCCGCGCCAGTATGCCCGTTTGGGGTGGAGGCAAATCTCCCGCCGCGCGCCCCGGGCCGAATTGCCGCCGTCTCTTCGCTCCACATCCCTATGCGGCCACGAGTGTCGGTATCAAAGCCTGAGTTGAAAACGAGGTTTGCATTCGTCGGGCAAAGCACAAGGTCGTCCAGTTGAGCTATGCCTTCCACCTCAAACCAGATGTGGCCGCGCACCGTCCCGGGACGGACGTCGAAATCGACCGCGGAATAGACCCAACTCAAGCTCTTCGCAACCCAGGGCGTCGCGGAAATCGATACCTGCCGGTCCATCACGTCGTTTAAGCCGATCACCACTCGCCCGCGTCCGCGCTCCGAGCGGATCCAGCCTGAAAGACGATAACCTTGTTCTGGGTCGATATCGAACGTTTTGCTGCTGCAGACACCGGCAGCTTTCGGGGAAGCGCCCTCGACGGACCGCGCGCCGGTTCTTCCCGCCGCAATCCGCGCAAGTGAAGGGACGAGAGTCCAATTGTCGATCCCGGTTTGGCCTCGCTCGAACGAGGGATTGGGAGCGATGTTGGTGGAGGCGGCAAGAGCGGCTGAGGCGAACGGAAAAATCGAAGCAATAACACAAGACGCATGAACAAAACGGCATTGGCAATTCACGGTTGGAAACCTTTGACAGATAGGAAATAATGAGCCGTTGAAAAAGTACACCTTTCCGATTATGAACTCTTCGCCCGGACGCCGTCAATCACCTGCGTGTACGCCGCGCTCACTCTTTCGGTTTCTTTGCAATCTTGTGGGCGATGAATACGAGCTTCGTTTGCTCGGCGTCCGCGGGGAGATCCGTGTATCCGCACCTCACTTCGGTCCCTTTGAATCCCGCCCGCTCCAGCATTGAGATCAGCTCCCTGCAAAGGTACAGGTTCGTCCGGAGCGCGTGCTCCTCTTGCGAGACTTTTCGTCCTTTCTGCCATAGCGTTGCGCGCATCTGCAGCGTAAGCCGCTGTTCCAGCGCGTCGAAATCGTGAATGCGCGAGATCAGCTCAATCTCATCTCCATTTGCTGCCCGCTTTCGCGGACCGGATTCAGGCCAGGGTTGTGGAAACGATGCGCGCCGGCCAGGTAACCACTGATCCCACTGTTCCGCGTTCGAATACGGAAGGTCGTGGCTGAAAACGAGCGCGCCCCCAGGCTCGAGGTGGCGACGGACCCGACGAAGCGTCTCGATATCATGGTTCCTCTGCCCGCCGATCCCAAACGAGTCGCAAATGATAATCGTGCGATAAGAGCGCGGCATGTGGAGGGCGTGCATCGCCTGATTGAATAGGTGTGGACAAAGTCCTTCGAGTTCGGCCTTTGCCCGGCATAGTTCGAGCATGTCGGAGGAGATATCACAACCATCCACGTCGAATCCGGCGCGCAGCAGAGGGAGCAGTATCCGGCCCGTGCCGCATGCGAGGTCAAGCGCAGGTTCGCCGTTCTGCTCGATGATTCCCCGATAGAAGGCCAGCTCTTCGTCGCTCGCGACATTGAACTCGGCCCACCAGCGGGCTATCAGCCCGTAATGCCATGTTTTTGGCTGCTCGTTTGTAGCCACTAATCGGTTCTCTATTCGCCGGAGAATCGTTCTAGGGTGGAGACGCGGGTTGACGTGGCTGCTCGCAATCGGTGCATATTTCGCAAGTATGAAATGTTTCGGGACCAATGTCAACGCAAGGTTGGGAGCGCTCGCGATTGCTTCTGCCCAACCGCGTGCTATAGTTATTGCAATGGGTGCGAGCGGTCACAAGTCTGCATGACGATGACCCTTGCGAAGCGCCGTTCTTGTCTTGGCCGGCTCAATGCCAAATCTTAGCGTCACGGGCCGGGCCGTCTTTCGAAACGAAGGGATGGAGCATCGTTATGCGCTATTGCCTCTGTACTCTAGGTATCGCTGCATTCGCCCTTGGGATTGGTCCGCGCGCACGAAGCGCTCCCGTTCCCGACAAGCAGCCCCCTGCTTCACCGCTCATCCGCGCACTGCTCGCTAACGACGTCGGCACGGCCAAAGCGCTCATCGAGAAGGGCGCGGACCCGAATGCGCGGGACTCCCAGGGTTCTTCGGCCCTCATGGACGCGATCGGAATCCGGCAGAAAGACCTCGCCCGCGCGCTCCTCGCAAGGGGAGCCCGCGTGAACGATAAGGACCGCGCGGGCATGACGGCGATCAACCTCGCCAGCTTCCTCAAGGAGCCGGAGATCGTCCGGATGCTGCTCGAGCGCAAGGCCGATCCCAACATCCGCACGTCGCGCGGGGACTCCACCGCCGTGACGAGCGCGGCTTCGGCCGGGTCGGTTGAAATATTGAGCGCGCTGCTCGCACACGGAGGCGACATCAACGCGACAGGACGACGAAACGATTCCTTGCTGCTGACGGCGCTGCGCAAGGGAAACATGCCGATGGTCGATTTCCTTCTCGACCGTCACGCCGACGCCAACTCCGTGAACAAGGATGGCGAAACGCCGCTGATGCTCGCCGCCGCAATGGGAAAATCGGAACTGGTCATCCGGCTACTTTCCGCCGGGGCCAATGCGCGGGCTGTCGATCTCGACGGCCGGACGCCGCTAATGTTCGCCGCGATGGTTGGCTCGGAACGCTGCCTCCGTAGCCTGATCGAATCCGGTGTGAATGTGCTGGCAAAAGACTCGTCCGGCAGATCGGCGTTGATGGCTGTCCGAGGGGCCGACCCGGGCGCCTGCATCGAAGCGTTCAAGTCGAAAGGGCTCGACTTGAACGCGCGCGACAAATTCGGGTGTACGGCGCTCATTCAGGCCGCAAAGCGGGGCGATCTGCCGTCCGTTAAGGCGCTCCTGCAGCAGGGGGCCGACGCGGCGATCAAGGACGCCCGGGGCCGCACGGCGCTGGCGAGGGCTCGGGCCCTCGGGAATACCGCGATAGTGAAGGAGCTTGGAGAAAAGGACTCCGGCGGCGATTCGGCTGACGCGGCCCGAACGGCCCTCCTGAGAGAGACGGTGCGGAACAGCGTCCGTCTCCTGGAGAGCAGCGCAACGAGGTTCCGCGAGAACGTGGGAGGAACCTGCTTCTCGTGCCATAA
>JBGPOG010000002.1:0-26843 GCA_041487935.1 Chthonomonadia bacterium
CGACGATCCCTTTCTCTGTCGCAGCCTTCACGTCGATGTTGTCGACCCCGACGCCCGCGCGCCCGATGATCTTGAGGTTTCGTGCGTTCGCGAGCACGTCCGCAGTCACCTTCGTCTCGCTGCGCACCGCCAGCGCGTCGTAATCGCCGATGATCGCTTTAAGCTCCTCCGGCGAAAGGCCAGTTTTCACGTCCACCTCAGCGACTTCACGCAGTCGCGCGATCCCTTCCTCCGCGATCGGGTCGCTAACCAAGACTCTGGCCATCAAGAACTCCTCGGGCATGGATTATCACCTTCCCAAGAGGATACTCGGCACACCGCCTGCGCGTCTACACAGACACAACTGTAACTGGGCGCGCCGCCGAGTCCCAGACCGTGGAGATCGAGCGCGGTGGTCGCAGATAACCTCAATCCGCACGATGCTGCGCTCTGTTCCGACCGTGAGTCCCTGAACAGGAAAACCATTCGGTCGTGACGACCGAATGGTCAATTAGGAGCGGCGGCAATAATGAGTTCGACACACCCCGACTACCTCTAGCTTGAGTTCGACGCTCCGCAAGGCGGACGCCCACTTCGCTCAGTCGCCTGATCCTGGTTGGAACTTAGCTCTCACATGGGAGCCCCGACGAAATTAAGTTCCATAGCACCCGACCGCGTCAGGGTCGTATTTGAGGCTCGAAAAGGCGGATTGCTGCTGCGTTCCTCCTCGAATTGCCGGAACCCTGCGTGCCGCTAGGCGCGTAGCTTACCGACTTGGCTTTTCAAACCTAGCAGTTGGTTATGGCGTTGACTTTGAGTTGGTTGGCGTGCCGAATCCAGCCCATCAGTCCAAGTCTTCAGTTACTCCACCACGCGCTGCTTATGATTCGTATCGTCCATCAGTCCAACCTAACACTCGCCTGTCACTTCATAATTTGAACGGCTAATGAGTACCATTGAGCCGCACCAGTGGTCAATCGTGGCGTCGACCACTGTCCGCTCCACGGTTCGCTGCGCGAGTTTTAGAGCGTCATAGAACCGATTCCCGTCGAGCAGCTCGATACGAATTGGTATTCTTGCCGTCTGATACTCCTCTGAAGTTTTGACCGCAACGGACGAAAATCGTGATGTTGTCACAAATACCCCGTCGGTCACATTCCGAAGAACCAAGGCGCCCGCAAGCGAGCGAATTTGCTCGACTTGGATGGCGTTCTTGTAGCGCTTAACTTGAACGCCAATCTCTTGGTTATCTTTTCCAGTCAAAATCACGTCGATTCCGCCGTCGTGAGAATGGCCAGTGACAATGACCGAAAACCCATGATCCTTAAAAACGCTAGCGACAGTGTCCTCGAACAGTTTTGGATGAATTCTAAACCTTGCCTCGTACTTGGATATAATGTAGTCTCTTACCACTAGTACAGGAACGGAGATGTCGCTCAAATCCATGTTACGCAAAGTTCCCATAGAAGCGTAATGATTACTGTGTCCCCAAACGAACACGCCCTTGAGTACTTTCCACCATCCGCATAGTGGACATGTTGCAATGTCGATCCTCAAAGACCTGACCGAGAAGGCGTCCTCACGAAGCCCATCACAATTCCGGTGAATATCATATTCAGTCAGTGGGGTGGTGCAGAAAGGGCAGTCTCATCGCTTCGGGCTGAATGGCAGAAAATGCCGATAGTCTTCGGAGTCATGAATTGTCTTCGATGAGGGTACTTTAACAGGTGAGTAGATCCATACTGCCATTTATCCCTCCAGCCCAACACAGTGCGAGATACAAAAGGCGAACCGCGGCTGCAGTCGTCTAATTGATTCAATTACGTCCTAATCGCTCCGTCTGTGCCAGCGAGGCGAATCTGCGTGCATGTGACAATCTGGCCTTAATCGGTACTAGGATAATGCCTCTCTTGGTCGCAGCCTAGGCAGCTGATCGGCAGAATTGCAGCACCTCCTCGGAAGCCTCAGGAAAACCACCAGAAAGGTAGATAAGCCGATCTTGGGGAATTGCGTCTTGGACATGAGGTGGGGAAGGCGGTGCAGGAACAGCGTCACTGTTGGAGCCGGCCTTCTGGTCGCTTCGTCGCATTTGCCTATGATCTTCCTAGTCGGCCGTTAAGCCGTCGGGGACGCTGCAGGATCGCAATTGAGAGTAGAGCACGCATGAAGATAGGTCTTCGTGATATCGATCCGAATATCGCCAGGCGAATCCGCGAAATGCTCGATTACATGCGGACGATGGGATTTGAAGACCATCACCATCCGCACACGCCGGAGCGAGCTGCGCAGCTTGCGGCGCGCACCGTACTTCAGCGGACAGACACGGTACCGCACGTAGTGAGATTAGCATCCAGCGTTGGAGTGGGCTTTCTTACCCTGTTTCTGGTGGCTGGGGGTATTAATTCCGGCACTATTCCAGGACCAATGGTAATGGCCGCGCCTGCACTCGGGGTACTAACCTACTGGTTTTCCTGGTGGGTGAACAAGCAGCAGAGGGTCGACGACTTGGATAGATCAATGACCAGCGAAGAGGTACGCGCCGCTTGCTCGGTGATTAATGCTACGCCCTCCGAGACCTCGTACTTCGAATCGATCGCCCTCATTCTCGAAATCGGCGCTCAACTCGATGCGCAAACCGGCAAGGACATTCTGTCCGAGCTGAACGTGTTGATCGCTCTGGCGCGCCAACTCCAGGCACATCGCGACAATCTCAGAGCTGCCATCAACGCCGAGTCTGCCGATGCGCTGGTCGCTCAGCGCGAGGATCTTCGGACTAAGCTATCGCGAACCACCGATGAAGCGGCACGACGGGCGATCGAGCAGAGCATTGAGTTGCTCGAAACCCGCTGTCAGGTGGCGCAAACTCTTCAGCCCAGCCTGGAGCGCGTCGAAGCCCAGCAGGAAGTGATCCGGCAGACCCTTGCGTCCGTCCAATCGAGTCTCGCTCGGATGAAAGTCGCGCCCGACGCGCTCACCGCTCCCGACATCGCAGTGATTCAGAGCAGCATTTCGGAAGTCACAGGGCAAACGCGGGCAGTAGAGCAAGCGATACAGGAAGTCATGTCGATTCGCAGTGGATGAAAACGACATAACTATGAAACCGACAAGCCTTCCCTGATTGAAAGGAATATCCGCAATGAAGTGGTTCCTCGTTGTCATTGCCGCCAGCCTGATGCTCTACCCTGCATTCGCATATGCCATGTGTTTCGCAGTAGGTCTGCAGACCCCAGCAACCCCGCAGGGGATTGAAACAAGCGTGTAGATGTAATCGAAGCCGGGGTCACCGGCTTTGTGTCTGCAGACCCAGCAACCTCGCAAATGCCAATCGGCTCATAGGGATATAGCCGCACCTTCATTGTAGTCATAAATGAAAGACCGCTCGATCATAGCGACCGAGCGGCCAAAAGAGCGGGGACAGGACTCGAACCAATGGTCGTCGGATTGCCTGTCGGTAAGGATTTGTATTGAAGTCTTAAAAGACGATGTCCTATGTACATGTCATTGGAGTTAAATTGCCATATTCCACGGCCTACAGTGAGGTTTGCTCCACCTTTCCCATCGAAACTGATGTCGGCATCACTCGCTAGCTGGTCTTATCGTTTAACCCGGCAAGGGGGACAGAACCTCGGAAACGTGCCAGAAACTCGACGATTTGACCTGCAGCCAACCGAAATCCCGAACCTTCATCGTCCCCTTTTCGAACAGTTGATGGACGTGTCTGGAATTGGCGAAAAGAAGTTCGCGAAGATGAAGCCGTTTGTGAGGGTTAGGTAACCCCAGGAGCTGATATGCCGAAATCTCGCCCAACCATATTCCTCAGCGGCGTCTCTCACGAGTTCGGTTCCTTCCGCGATGCGGTGGAAAACGAGATCGGGGTGAAGGGCTGCTTCGCGGAGAACCAGCCGGGCTTCGGGCCGGACTACCGCACGGTCGAGGAGATGCTGCGCCAGCGGCTGAATGACTCCGACGCCGTGATCCACATCGCCGGTTTCCGCCTTGGCGGGGAGCCAAATCAGCGGCCCGCGAACGCGCTGCGATGTTCCTACATGCAGATGGAGTTCGACATCGCGCGGGAGATGGGCAAGCCGGTCTATGTATTCCTCTCCACCGACTCAAGCGTTCGTGACGAGCCTGAGCCGGATGAAAAGCCTGAAGACGCGGAAGCCGCGGCGCTCCAGCTCGCACATCGCGAGGCCATTCAGAGGAACGACTTCCTTTATTCTTTCTTCAAAGACTAAGCCGAGCTGTGCAAGCTCGCCGCCGCCAAGCGCGCAATCCTGAAGTGAGGTTTACCGTGTGCTCCATCAGATTCATTGTCTTATGCTCTACACTTCTGGTTGCGCCGGCAGACATGCGAGCCAATGCGCAGGCAGCGACTGCCCGCGCAGACGATTGGACCCTTCACCCATTCGTGAAAGCCGATGCCGCGAACCCAATCATCGAGCCACGCGCTGAGTCGGCGTTCGACTGCCCGCTCACCGGTTCCGTGCATTGGGAGGCGGCGCACGTTTTCAATCCTGCAGCGGTCGTGCGCAACGGCAAGGTTTGGCTCCTCTACCGCGCACAGGACAAGACCGGCATATCGCGTCTCGGACTCTGCTCAAGCGCCGACGGGCTGCACTTCACGCGCCGCTCCGAACCGGTGCTATTCCCCGCGAACGACGCGATGAAGGAATATGAGGCGGGCGGAGGCTGCGAAGACCCGCGCATTGTCGAGAATGGGAGCGGAAATTACATCCTTACATACACGGCTTATAACGGCAAGACGGCGCGCTTGGCCGTCGCAACGTCGACCGATCTTGCCCATTGGAAAAAGCGGGGCCTCGCATTCGGAGGGGATCTGCGCGACGAATGGACGAAGAGCGGGTCCATCGTCTGCCGGCAGGTTGGTTCGCGGCTCGTCGCGACGAAGATCAACGGCATGTATTGGATGTATCTCCGGAACTCTAAGCTGCTGCTGGCTAACTCTGAGGACCTTATCCACTGGCAAGCGGTGCGTGGCGCCGATGGAAGCCCTCTAGTTGTCTTCGGGCCGCGGCCAGGCAAATTCGACAGCGAGCTCGTAGAGCCCGGCCCGCCCGCTCTGGTGCGTTCAGACGGGATACTTCTGCTCTATAATGGCGTCAATGCGAAAGTCGGCGGAGAGCCGAAGCTGCCGGCCGGTACCTTCTCCTCGGGGCAGATTCTATTCGACGGGAACGATCCAACTCGCGTGCTGCGGCGCAGCGACACATGGTTCCTGCGCCCCGACAAGCCGTTCGAGATCACCGGTCAGGTCGGCAATGTCTGCTTCATCGAAGGGCTAATATCATTCAAAGGCGGATGGTTTCTCTACTACGGCACTGCCGATTCCAAGATCGGCGTAGCGGTCTGCCGCGTGAGTCCGAATTCAGGCCCAATTAGACACCGGCCGCCTAAAATGAAGCGCTTTCTATCCGCTTGGCGAGGCATCCCTGCCGGCAGGCAGCCCGGCGCCAATCTCCCGTCCGAACGCGGGACTGTAACCGCGGCTGGATCTCTCCGATTATTCTAATAAATGCGCGTTCTGTCCTCGTGGTTGAAATCCGTGCTGGAGTGGACTATAATTGCGTTAAGTGATATTGAGTTATGGAGAACAGCCTAACGCAGCCGGAGGGCGTGGCATTGTCGACGGTCAGCCGAATCATCTGCCCGAGTTGCGGCGCTCAGTGCATCGAGCGAGAGTTCAACTGCTGGCAGTGCGGCTCGCTCCTTAACCCTCCTGCTCCATCCCCCGAATCTACCGACCCGCAAACTACCGAATCAGAAGCCGAAGTACCTGTACCGTCTCCGGAAAAGCGCAGCTTTTGGCAGCGGAAGAAAGCGGCTCCTCCTCCAAGAATTCTCACCTCCGACGAACTGATCAAATTCGATGGCTTGACTTCGGCGGATTTGCCTCCTCAACCCGAAATCGAACCGGAACCGGCTCCTGAGATAAAACCTCTGCCGGAGACGCGGACGGCGACGACACTAACTGGCGAGGTCGTCGAATTGCCCGTCGAACGCACAGCACAGGCCGGAAATGGATCTGGGACAGCAGCCGCGATCGGCAGCGCTCAAATCGCGGCAAATCCGCAAAAACCGCTATTTATTCAGTCGTTTTGCAATAACTGCGGGTATCAGAACGAAGAGGATGTGCGCGAGTGCGCCAAATGTAAGTCGATGCTCCTTGTCCTAGAGGAGCCGCTTGCCGACATAGAACCGCTTCCAAGAGCATGGGGATTCGACGTGCTGGGGGCTGCCTGGATCGTACTTGGAATCGCGGCCATCTTTTGCGGTAGGTTTTTGCTGAGAGCCAATCCCGAACAGCATGGCGCGAGTATCGCAGATTACTTCTGGACGGGCGTTGTCGCCTGCGCTCCGGGAATGATGATCTTTATCCGGCATATGTTCTGCAAGCTGATGTTCTGGGTTATGACTCTTGCAAGCATAATGGTGTGGGCGGTAATCGGAACGGTTTGGATCCTCGGCTACCTGCAGGTATCCGACAACGCCGAAGTCGGCCTCGTCTGGCTGGCCGTGTTAAGCAGCCTTTCGTTCATCAGTTTCGTGACCGTTAGGCTGAACGACGCCTTCGACTACTCTTTCGATTTCCAGGCTCACCAGTAGCGTATCTCTTCGCGGGTTGCACAGACCATAGTACTGCCCACGTCCATCATTGACTCTTCTGATACACCGGACGATCTTCAAAAAGCTTCTCGATATCGCACCGAGTCCATTTACTGATTCCTCGGGCACACCCGTACATCTTTCAGATTTCGTGATGACGGGGTATGATCTCCGGGAAGCGACGAGAGACATACCGCGATACGAATTCCCTGGACGTCGACGCGCAGGAAAAACGACTGGCCTGCTGGTACTGCCGAACCTATGACCGGGATCGGCGCCGGTGCCTCGCAGGCAAAGCCAATCCTGGCCGCAAGCATGTCGCGATAACGGTTGCCGAGGTGCCCGGCCCGCAAACCCTTTGCTCACATAATCCATTTCGCGAGCCGCTGCTCCTGCGAATGTATTTTCCGGCACAGACATTCAGAAGAAAGTTTAATTCGTACGCGGCTGAGCCTAGAGTCGAAATCGGGAATATCGAATGAAAATCAAATTGGAAAACAAATACAGAGAGGTCCTGAAATGCCCAATCGCACTGCGACGCTAGTTACAAGCAAAGGAACGATCCGATTCAAGCTGGATGAAGAGAATGCGCCGATTACCGCCGGAAATTTCATCGAGTTGGCCGATCGGGGATTCTATAACGGTCTGACCTTCCACCGATACGCCCCAGGATTTGTAATCCAGGGTGGGTGCCCGAACGGCAATGGCATGGGCAACGCGGGCAAAACAATCAAGCTGGAGAACTCATCGAAGTATAAGCACGATTCTGCAGGAACCGTCGCGATGGCCCGCAGTGCGGATCCCGATAGCGCGTCGTGCCAGTTTTACATCACGTTAGCTCCCGCAGGATTTCTGGACAAAGAGAATGCACAGGATGGGCACGGATACGCTGCGTTTGGCAAGGTAAGCGAGGGGCTGGACGTTGCGCTCGAGCTGCGCCAGGGAGATACAATCGAGAGCATTTCGATCGGCCAATGTAAGTGTTCACAATTCGTGTAAAACGCTGATCGGCCGCGCGTAGGGGTGAAGCATTCGGACGACATAATGTATCGGAACCCGCCAACCGTTAGCCCGAATGCTTCACCCCTACCCCACGGATCGTGAACTGTTACCGGCCAATAGTCCAAGAGAAACCATACCTGACAAATGCTATACTTTAAGTCAGGTATGCCTCTTAATACCGAAATCAACAGGCATTTGGAATGACGGATACTTCGTCCCGGGCGGAAGAGCTCTCGATTGTCGATCTGATCGGCAATACACCGTTATTAAAGCTTCGGCGGATCGGTCCGGGCAATCCCCGCGTCGAGATCTTTGCGAAAGCGGAATGGTACAACCCGGGAGGATCGATCAAAGACCGCCCGGCGCTGAATATGATCCTCGAAGGTGAGCGCACCGGCCTTCTCAAGCGAGGAAAAACCATTCTGGACGCCACGTCCGGAAATACCGGGATCGCTTACGCGATGATCGGCGCGGCTTGCGGGTACAAAGTCGCGCTCTGTTTGCCGCGGAACGCCAACGACGAACGCAAGCGGCTGCTCCAAGCGTTCGGCGCAGAGCTGATCTTGACGGACCCAAGGCAGAGCTCGGACGGGGCGATCATAAAAGCGCGGGAACTTTACGCCGCCGAGCCGGATAAGTATTTCTACCCGAACCAGTACGACAACCCGGCTAACTGGCAGGCGCACTACAGCACCACTGGGCCTGAGATCTGGCGGCAGACGCGCGAGCGGATCACCCATTTTGTAGCCGGCCTGGGAACGAGCGGGACGTTTATGGGCGTGGGCCGTTTCATGCGAACGGTCGCGCCGCATGTGAAGCTTCACTCGATGCAGCCGGATTCGCCGTTCCACGGGATCGAGGGCTTGAAGCACATGGAGACAGCCATCGTCCCGGCGATATACGATCGAGATCTTGCCGATGGCACTCTCGAAGTCGGTACCGAGGACTCTCACGATATGGTAAAGCGGCTTGCGCGGGAGGAAGGAATCCTGGTCGGAATATCGTCGGCGGCCAATCTCATTGCATCGTTAAAGCTGGCGGAGTCGCTCGACGAGGGAGTAATCGTGACGATCTTTTGCGATAACGGCGACCGTTATCTTACGGAGCGGTTCTGGGAAGAAGACTTTGGCGATCCGTCTATCTGAAGTGCTCCGCGCGCAAATTCGCGCGCACGGAACGCTTGATTTTCCTTTTGAATGCTGCGGAGCGATGCTGGGGACCGTGGACAAAGGTGTGAAGGTCGTGCGCGCATTGATGCCTGCGGAAAACGTGCATGAAGAGGGTCACGAGCGGCGCTTCTTGATCGACGCGAAGACGACCTTTTTGCTGGAAAAGCAAGAGCGCGCCGGAGGTTTGAAGGTACTGGGATATTATCATTCCCATCCAAACCACCCTGCCCGGCCGAGCCAATACGATTTGGAGGCATCCTGGCCGGGATATAGCTATCTCATTTTGTCGGTAATGAATGGCGAGCCGGCGGACATGACGTGCTGGGTGGTGAACGAAGATGGCAGCGGTTACGATTCGGAAGAGATAGACTGAAAGCAGCCAGGGTTGGAGGAAATTGAATGTCCATTAAGATTTACATACCGAACGCATTGCAAACATATACTGGAGGCAGCGATACGGTTGATGTTAGCGGAGCAACCGTCCGGGAGGCCCTCGCGAATATGACGGAAGAGCATTCCGCAATACGCAAGCACCTCTATACGGATAAGGGCGAGCTCCGTCAGTTTGTCAATGTCTATGTCGGCAACGAAGACATGCGGCATTTGCAAGGATTGGATACTCCGGTTAAGGACGGAGACGAGCTCAGCATCGTGCCTTCGATCGCCGGTGGCGCTGGAACGGTTCTGCCGCCTCCTATCGACGGCATCGAGCTATCCAATGAAGAAGCGCTTCGGTATAGCCGCCACTTGATTATGCCGGAAGTCGCCTTAGACGGCCAAAAGCGGCTGAAAGCGGCGAAAGTTCTTTGCATCGGCGCAGGCGGATTGGGCTCGCCGTTGGCGATGTACCTCGCGGCAGCAGGCGTCGGAACGATTGGAATCGTGGATTTTGACGTAGTGGATCTTACCAACCTTCAGCGCCAGATCATCCACGGGACCGAGGATGTCGGCCGGCCCAAACTCACGTCTGCAACCGAGACCATTAAGAGCATCAACCCGCACGTCAAAGTTATCGGATACGAAACGGCCTTTACTTCGGATAACGCGCTCGACATTGTGAAGGATTTCGACATCGTGGTCGACGGGACCGACAACTTCCCGACCAGGTATCTGGTCAATGACGCCTGCGTGCTGCTGGGCAAGCCGAATGTCTACGGCTCCATTTTCCGGTTCGAAGGCCAGGCCTCCGTCTTCTGGGCAGAAAAAGGCCCGTGCTACCGCTGTCTCTATCCCGAGCCGCCGCCGCCGGGGCTTGTGCCATCGTGCGCTGAGGGCGGAGTTCTTGGAATCCTCCCTGGCGAAATTGGGATACTTCAGGCGACCGAAGCCGTTAAGCTCATTCTGGGCATTGGCGAACCGCTGATCGGCCGGCTGCTGCTGTTTAACGCCCTTAAGATGAGCTGGCGCGAGCTGAAGCTGCGCAAGGATCCCAACTGCCCGATCTGCGGCGAAAACCCGACGATCAAAAAGCTGATCGACTACCAGGAGTTCTGCGGAATACCGAGACCTGGAAACCAAGCGGCAGTCGAACAGAATGGGCATGAGATGACCGTCCAGGAGCTCAAAGCCCTATACGATCAGGGCGAACGGCCGACCGTCATCGATGTCCGCGAGCCCTACGAGTGGGATATCGCCCGTATCCCGTACACCCGGCTCATCCCGATGAACGACGTGCCAGATCGTTACCAGGAGCTAAACCCGGACGAGTTGATCGTACTGCAGTGCCGTTCCGGTAAGCGCTCTCAGCAGGTGCTGGAGTTCCTCGAAGGTAAAGGGTTCAAGAAGCTCAAGAACCTCAAAGGCGGAGTTCTCGCCTGGGCGGAAGAGATCGACCCGACGGTGGCGAAGTACTGACGATAGACGATAGACGATCGACGGTAGTCAGCGGGCTGCGACACACATGAAGGTGCGAGACGTTATCAAGCGGATCGAAGCGGATGGTTGGTATCTCGTTAAAACCGAAGGCGATCACAGACAATACAAACACGAAACCAAGACCGGTCGAGTTACTATCCCAGGACATCCAAGGGATGAGATGCACTCTAAGACATTGAGAAGTGTTTGGCGCCAGGCCGGATTGGAGAGTTGATGAAAGAATACACAGTCATCTATGAATGGGGGCCGAAAAACTGGTCGGCGTACGTTCCTGATCTTCCTGGGTGCGTTACCACGGGTGCAACACGTGAGGAGACAGAGGTCAATATACGTGAAGCCATCGAGCTTCACCTGGAAGGTATGCGGGAAGACGGAATCTCAATCCCGGAGCCACTTGTGTCGCTGGAAAGGTAATGGTTGCAGCTTGAACCGGTGTATGCGGCCATGCCAGGCGCAACGTTTGAAAGTTATCTCCAAACCTGCGTAAGCGCAGAAAGCATGAACGGCGCGACGCCAAATGCGATAGTCGCAATCACAGAAAGCATCACCGCCACATAAGCTCCTCCCCGCCCTTCCAAAGTTACAGGCGCTACTTCGCGGGGCTCCTCGAAGCACATCATCCAGACAATCTTCAAGTAATAGAATACCGCCATCACGCTTGCTGCCGCCATGACAATGGCGAGCGTCATTTCGCCTCCGCGGATCGCCGCCAGGAAGATCTGCCATTTGCCGATGAAGCCCATAGTGGGTGGAATGCCTCCTAGTGAGAGCATAAAGAAGAGCATAGCATAGGCAGCAGGCGGATCGTGGCGTGCGAGGCCGCGCAAGTCGTCCAAGGTTTGGTAATCGCGGTCGGGGCGGCTCAAGTAGACGAGAACGCCAAAGGCTCCCAACGTCATAAACGTGTATGCAAACAGATAGAACATCGCACCGTTTACGGCTTGTTCAAAGGCGTCGCGATGTACTAAGGAAGCCACCGCAACCATCAAGTAACCCGCGTGGGCGATGCTGGAATAGGCGAGCATCCGTTTGACGTTGGTCTGTTGGATCGCTAACCAGTTGCCGAAGACCATCGACAAGATGGCAAGTATCTGAACCGCGCTAAGCCAGAAGCTGCTGAGGGGTTCCAGGGCGGAAAAAACTCGCAAAATCGCCGCGAACGCCCCTATTTTCGCAGCGCCGGCCATGTATGCCGTGACCGATGTCGGAGCGCCTTCGTACACATCGGGCGTCCACTGGTGGAACGGTACAAGTGCGGCTTTAAATCCCAGGCCGACCAGAATCAGCCCGATCCCTGCTAACATCATCACCGTCTTGCCGGAGCCGGCATGGAGCAAATCATTAATTGCAGTCAGATTAGTTGTTTGAGTCGCTCCATAAACGAACGCGATACCATAGAGGAAAAAGGCCGACGCGAATGCTCCCAGGAGAAAATATTTGATGCTGGACTCTTCGCTTCTCTCTTCCGTCCGCGCAAATCCTGCCAGGACATACAGGCCAAACGAAAGCACCTCCAGGCCCAGAAATAGCACGATCAGGTCATTTGCCGCCGCCATGAGCATCGCTCCGGCTACGGAAAAGAGGAGCAAAACGTAGTACTCTCCGTGGTCGAGGCCGCGGTTCTTAAGATAAGTCCATGCGAGCAGCACGGCAAGCAAAGCGGCGAGCATAAGGATGCAGGAGCTGACGCCGAACAGTGAGTCCGCTTTAATCGCTCCGGCAAACGCCGTCGCCTGGTCGTCCCAGGGCATTCCTCGGAGCAGTAGGGCTAGCGTACCCAGAATTCCGAGTATCGCCAGGATCGGGTTCAGCCCCTTTGCCCGCTTCCAAACGAAAACATCGCCAAGTAGGAGTATGCAGGCGACCCCGCAAATCGCGATCATGGGCATGATCGCCTTGATGTCCACGGACAGAGTTGCCGAACTAAGCATTTCGCTCCATGATCGCTTCTTTAATAGCGCTTAGATTCTCATCCGATGAGGCCGGCGGCGTCGGGACCGCGCACCCTGGAGCGACGATGAAGCTTTTGCCACCGCTCTGGCCGATCGCGTCGTTCACCTGGGACTTGATCTCCGCCGGAGTTAGCAACCCAAAGTTGACCTCATCGACGCCCGCCATCAAACAACCGGTATGGCGCAAGCGCATCTCGCGGATACTCGGGTTCCCTTCCTGCCGGTCGCTCCAGCAGTACACCTGAAATCCCTTTAATCCCAGAACAATGTCCGGATAGATACCCACGCCGTGCTGATGTATGACGTTCACTTTTCCACCGGATGCCGCCTGGAGAATCTGTCGATCGTACCGGAGGAAGTGGTCGCGATATTCCTTCTCGGTCATTGTGTCCGAGGCCGCGCCGGATACGGCGAGGTAGATCCCATCCGCGCCGTTCGCGATCAGGGCCTTCGCATAGTTGGAGATAGACTCAGAGAGGCGTCGAAGCCCGTCATGCGCGGCAGTCGTGTCCTGGCGGAAAATTTCCATCGCATTCTTGCCGGTCGCCTTTTGCATCGTGGAAAAGATACTAAAAACCGTATCAATCACAGGTCCATCGTCTTTCTTCTCAGCAATGATCTGCTTTACGGTCCCAAGCTGCGCGCCGAAATTTCCGGACACACCGTCGAGGACCGGGAGTTTTAACCAATCATCGGGAGACTGCACGACGGTAAGATTTGGCGGCATTTCGTAATCGATGTCGTGCATGACTTTGAACAGGTCCGGATCGTAACGGGAGTAGAAATCGAGTTCCGCTTGGACCATCCCCTCCCCTGTTGGCGGATCGAGGCGGAAATGATACCATAGGCTGAAGGGCGGCCGGTCGACCGGCTGGCCGGCGATTGCCGCAAGAATTCGTTCGCGTTTCTTCATTTTGATACTCCGGATGCAGAGGCAGTGATCGGCCTGCCGGACGGAATGACCTGGATCTGCTTAACCAGCTCTTTGACGGGCTCGGTCAAAAGGTTTGTCCAAGGGGTTACGTAGCAGCCGAACCAGAAGATCATCACCACGAGCGGCGCAAGGACGAGTTTCTCGCGAAAATCGAGGTCGGGAAGCCGGCGGTTCTCATCCTTGTTGAGAGGTCCGGTAAAGACTCGCTGGAACAGCCACAACATATAGATGGCCGAGAGCACCATCCCGGTCGCCGCCAATGCGGTGTAATTGAAACCGTGGGCGATATAGCTGCCTTGAAGAATGGTGAACTCACCCACGAACCCATTTGTGAGCGGCAGCGCGACCGACGATAGCAGCGCAATCAAGAAGAATGCCGAAAGCGCCGGAACAGCGCGCTTGATGCCGCCAAACGCGGTTATCTGGCGGGTGTGCCGCCGGTCATAGAGCATCCCCACCATAAAAAACAGCATTCCCGTAGAGACTCCGTGATTGATGCTCTGGAGGATCGCCCCGGTTATTCCGAGTGGTGTAAACGAGAAGATGCCGAGCATTACGAAACCCAGGTGGCTGACGCTCGAGTAAGCGACGAGCTTCTTCATGTCTGGCTGGACGGTCGCTACGACAGCGCCATAGATGATGCCAATCACGGCCAACGTCAGGAACAACGGGGCGCTTGCCTGTGCCTGTTGCGGAAAGAGCGGCAAACAGAAGCGCAGGAATCCATAGACGCCCATCTTGAGCATGATGCCCGCCAGGATCACCGAGCCGGCAGTCGGCGCTTCGACGTGGGCGTCCGGCAGCCAGGTGTGGAACGGAAACATCGGCACCTTGATCATGAACGCCAGCGCAAAGGCCCCGTAAACCAACATCGCTATGTGCGGATCGAAACGTGCCAACAGCAACTGTTCTTGCGTCCCCGGAGTCAGCAGTTTTACCAGGCTGAACGTTTCCGTGTGGACGTAGAGATAAACGATGCCGACCAACATGAAGATGCTGCCGGCAAAGGTGTACAGGAAGAACTTGATCGCGGCATAAATTCGGTTTTCGTGGCCCCAGATCCCGATCAGGAAATACATCGGAATGAGAACGGCTTCCCAGAATACGTAGAAAAGCACCAAGTCCAGCGCGCAGAAAACGCCGAGCATTGCCGTCTCGAGGATTAACAGGAAGACCATGAATTCCTTGACCCGCTGCTTCACGTTGAACGAGAAAAGGACCGCAAGCACAGAGGTGAATGTAGTCAAGAGTACGAGGAGCAGGCTCGTACCATCGATTCCAAGGTGGTAGTTGACCTTGAATTGCGCGATCCACAGGTGGGGGCCTTCCTGTAATTGGAATCCTTCGGCGCCGGGGTCGTATCGGCCTATGAGCATGACCGAAGTAACAAACGTGAGAATGCTGATAAATAGAGTGAAGTATCTTACTGCATTCGCCGAGCCGCCGGATCTCGCAATTGCGTGCTCGTCCCCAGGCCTACCGTGTGCGTGTCCGTCATTCTCATCGACCGGGCGGCGAAAGAGCGGAGTAACCAGCAGTATCGCGCCGACCAACGGGAGAAAGATCACCACGCTGAGCAGATTATTGTGGAGCATCGATGACATAGGGTTCGATTAGCCTCTACTTTACCAGCAAGTTGTGCGCGCGGAGCAGAAAACTGCCGACGATCGCGACGACTCCCGCGAGCATGACAAGTGCGTAGTTCCGTACGAAGCCGGTCTGTGCCCGGCGGAAAACCTCGCTAAAAAATCCTGTGAGCGTTGCAACAAAATTGACGATCCCGTCGATAAGCCCCTTGTCGACGATTTGCCACGTAAACCCGGCCACTGCACCGCACCAGCCTAGCGCAATTCTCGTAAAGGCGTTGTCGATATACCAGAGGTTCAACGATCCCTGGTAAATTGGATTCATCGCTTTCTGTTGGGAAGTCAAGAGCTCCGCGGTTTTGCGGCGTTTGTCGTAGACCGCGTAAGCGATCCCAAGCCCGATGGCACCTGCGGCCGTCCCCAGTATTGCTCCAGGTACGAATGCCATAGGCTCGTGCTCGGGGGCGCGAGCTATAGATGGCTCCAAGAATTGCTCGAACCGATTATTCCCGGGAATGCCGATCAGGCCGCCGGCAATTGAAAGACCTGCCAAAACGATGAGCGGAATCAGCATAGTCCTGGGTGATTCGTGGATGCCACCGTGAGGCTGAGAATGACCGTGGCCGGCAGGGTCTTCACCATCCTCGTCTACGTGATGGCCGGGACTGAAGGCCGCTTCGTCCCAACGTCGATCGGTCCAAAAGGTCTTGGCCATTAATCGCGTCATGTAGAACGCGGTCAGAGCCGCCGTGCCGAGGCCGATAAGATAGAGCAATTTGCCAACGTCTGCAAATCCCCAGGCAGAACCAAGTATTTCGTCCTTGCTCCAGAAACCGGCAAATGGAGGTATCCCGCAGATGGCATACCAGCCGCACCACATTGTCCAGTGCGTAATCGGAATGCGATTCTTAAGCCCGCCCATCTTCCGCATGTCCTGCTCGTGGTGCATCGCGTGGATCACAGATCCGGCGCCAAGGAAAAGCAGCGCCTTAAAGAACGCGTGGGTCGTCACGTGGAACATGCCCGCGCTGAACGCCCCTACCCCACAGCCAAGGAACATATAGCCAAGCTGCGATACCGTCGAATAGGCAAGGACCTTCTTGATGTCGTTCTGGGTCAGCGCAATCGTCGCGGCCAGGAATGCTGTAAATGTGCCCACGCAAGCAATTACCAGCATCGCTGTCGGCGAATGAACGATGATCGGGCTGACACGGGCGATCATAACCACGCCGGCCGTGACCATTGTAGCAGCATGGATCAGCGCGGATACGGGAGTTGGACCGGCCATTGCGTCCGGCAGCCAGACGTAGAGCGGGAATTGCGCGGACTTGCCGGTAGCACCGGCAAAGAGCAGCAGCCCGATGACTGTCGCTGTGCCGGTAGTCAAAGCTAGGCCGTTGGCGATCTGTCCGTTCCGGGCCATGTCCAGAAAACCGTGGCCGTCAGGCGCATAGAATGTCAGCGTCCCGAAGACTGCGAAGATCGCCATCACTCCCAGACCGAATCCAACGTCTCCGATTCGGTTGACGATAAACGCTTTGTTGCCCGCCTTCGAGTTCTCCACGTCTTCGAACCAGAACGAGATCAGCAGGTACGAGCAGAGCCCTACCCCCTCCCAACCGACGAACATCAGCAAAATGCTGTCGCCCAGGACGAGCATCAGCATGAAGAAGATAAAGAGATTGAAGTAGGTGAAGAACCGCGGGAAGTCCTTGTCCTCGGCCATGTATCCTGTTGCGTAAAGGTGAATCAGTCCACCGACGCCGGTGACGATGAGGCACATCAAGAGTGAGAGCGGATCGATAAGCGCTCGGTAATAGACTTGGAAGCTGCCGATGGAAATCCAGGGCACATCCGCCTTGGCCGGGCAAAGGCTGGCAATGACCCTGTGTTCGCCAGGCATTGCCAGCAAATCCAGAAGGACTTTGACGCTGACCAAGAATGACCCAAAGACCACCGCCGTGGCGATGACTCCGACCGCCTTCTTTCCCATTATCTTGCCGAAAAAGGCGTGAATCAAGAACCCAGCCAGCGGCAAACTCGGAATCAGCCAAACCAGATTTGACGAGCTAAGCTCGTGCATTCATTCCACTCCGTGGAAAGTATTGAGTGTCAAGTGTTGAGTGTCAAGTGTTGGGTGTTGAACGACGAGTGAAGCCGCGGCATATGCGACCTGAATACCAAACACTTAATACTCAACACTCTTGCCTCAATACTTCATCAGATTTACCTCATCGATATCGATCGTCTCTTTTTGCCTGAAGATGGCGACGATTATACCGAGGCCGATCGCGACCTCGGCTGCGGCAACGGCCATGACGAAGACCACGTACATCTGGCCATTCACGTGGCCAAAATGGCGGCCGAGCGCGATGAATGTCAGATTCACTGCGTTGAGCATCAGCTCGATGCACATGAAGATAACAATCGGGTTGCGCCGTATCAGCACCCCAATCACGCCTATCGTGAACAGTATCGCTCCAAGCATCAGGTAGTTTTCGGTTGGGACTGGAAGCATCCGGTTAAATTCTCCGCTTTGCCAGGACAATTGATCCGACAATACCCACCAATAATAAAATCGACGTTACTTCAAATGGAAACAGCCACGGCTGATGGCCGTCGAAAAGGCTTCGGCCGATGGTCTCCACGGTTCCGCCATTGGCGAGCGTCTCCGCGGTGGCGGACGTATGAACCAGTCCGTGTACTAACGCTCCGGAACCGGCAATCGCACCAATGAATGCCACTGCCAGCAGAATAGCAACGGGCGCTTGGATGCCGAACTTTTCGTTCATTGCATTGGGCGCTCCGAGATTTAGGAGCATGATGACGAACAAGAACAACACCATGATCGCGCCGGCGTAGACGATGACCTGCGCCGCCGCGATGAACTGCGCGGATAGGGTCATGTAGAAAAGCGCCAGCACAAAGAAATTCGCCACGAGCGCCAGCGCGCTTCGGACCGGATTGCGGTTAGCGACGACAAGAATCGCGGAGCCAACCGAGATCGAGGCCAGTATCCAGAATAGTAGAACGGAACCGGTCATCGCCTCGCCTCGCCTCCAGCTAATGCTGTGTCACGAGCCGCGAGCGTCTCTCCGGATTGCTTGGCAGCGCCGAGTTGCGTTTCGGCATCGAGCACTGGATGAGTATATGTATCGATCGTAGCAACGACGAACAGGAGCATCAGAGCAATCGGGAGCATCCGCTTCCAGCCGAGATTCATGAGAGCGTCGTACCTGAGTCGTGGCAGAGAAGCGCGGAGCCAGACGTATACCAGGATGATCGACATTAACTTAACCAGGAACCAGACCGCGCTCGGCACAAGCGTGAATGGAACTACCGGGAAAGGCGGATTCCAACCGCCTAGCCACAGCGAGGTCGCGACTCCGGATACGACCAACATGCTCGCGTATTCTCCCATGAAGAACATGGCGAACTTCATCGACGAGTATTCTGTGTGAAAGCCCGCGATTAGCTCAGACTCTGCTTCGGGAAGATCGAACGGCGCGCGGTTAGTCTCGGCAACCATCGCGATCAGATAGATCCAGGCGGCAAGGAAGCCGGGAACCACCCAAAACTTCACGCTGAACATATTCCAATTCCAGATACCGCCGGCCTGAGAGTTCACCACCTCTACCAGATTGAGCGAGCCGGACATAAGCACGCCGGTAAGGATGGCCAGGCTCATCGCCAACTCGTAACTGATCATCTGCGCAGATGACCTCAAGCCGCCGAGCAGCGAGTATTTGTTATTCGAGGACCAGCCGCCCAGCACGATTCCGTACACTTGCAAAGACGAAAGTCCCAGGATAAACAACAGCCCGATGTTAACGCTGCCGACGATCACCGGCAGCGACTTGACGGTCCCGTTCCCCATCGCCACTGTAATGCTGGCAAACGGGATCGCGGCCCCTGCGGCCAGTGCGGGAATCATCGTCATCACCGGCGCGAGGTAGTAGATCCGCTTATCGACCGCATCCGGTTCGACGTCTTCCTTAAAGAATAGCTTGATGCCATCGGCAATCGTCTGCAGCAGTCCGCGCGGCCCGACGCGGTTCGGCCCCAGGCGGTCCTGCATGAGCGCAATTACGACCCGCTCGATCCATATCAGCCCTGGCACGATCAGCAAGATAAACCCGATGACACAAAGAATCGCGGCATATGGAATGATCGGGACGATATCTATTCCGAATATGTATTGGGGGATAGACACACTAGACCTCGATTGACAATTTTCAATTGTCAATTTATAATTGTCAATTCAGTTCTGGTGCAGACTTGCGCTGACGGGACTTTTGTACTCGATGGCCGTCATCTCAGGCGGCTTGCGATCGGATACAGGATATTGCCACCGGATTCCCTGATCGCCGAGCGACTTGAAGCTGATGTTCCCGTAAATGGGAATGGTGGCCGCGATCTCGCGCAAGACCTCTTTCGCGGACGCGTATGGCGGGCGCCCGGTAAGCTGGGCTCCAATCTCGCCAAAGACGAGCCAACCTGGGTGAATATAGGGTGAGATCTCGAACGCTTTCCAATATCGCTGCACCCGTCGTTCGACATTCGTGACGGTGCCGTCTCCTTCGGCGATACTATGCACGGGAAGAACGACGTCGGCGAGCGCTGCCGTCTCCGGCAGCGTCAGCGCATTGACGATCACGAACGGGCAGTTCTGCAATGCTCGGCGCGCTAGCGCAGGATCGTGGAATTCATTGACCAGATCTGATCCAACGACCCAAAGTACCTGAAGCCCCCCATGCGACGCGGCCTCGAGCATCTGCTGGGAATTCATTCCCGGCGCTTCAGCAGGAGCATATCCTGGAAGTAGATCGGGGAGAATCCCCATATCCATCGCACCCTGCTGGTTGTTCGCGGTGACCGGAACGTTAAAGTTGCCCGGGTTGCCCGTGATCACGGCAAGATTGCCCAGCGCGTCGAGAAGTTGCTCGGCATGAGGATGATCTGTAATAGTCCGACCGGCGACAATGGCCATGTCTCGCGTGGCCAACAATCGTGCGGCGCGATGGATCACATCGGCTGCAAGCCCGCACTCTTTAGCAGCCTCGCCGGGCGCCCAGGAGTCCACCATCGCCTTTGCAGGTCTCAACGCCGCACTGCTGTCGGGCAGAAGTTTCTCACCAACCATTACATTGATCAGTGCGCAAAGGAGCGCCACCTCGGTACCGGGTCGGTATTTTAGTGAGACTGATGCAAATTCCCCTACCCTATTCGGACTCTCGGCATCGTCCATGGACTTCGGATTTGCTTCAACGACGCTCGCACCGTGCCGGCGCCAAGCCTTACGCACGCGGAGAAAGATCATCGGCTGTTCGTCAACTAGATCGGATCCAATGACCAGGATCGACTTCATCCGCTCCAGTTCGGCAATCGAATTACCCATCGTGTGATAGCCGAACCGCTGATACAAGCCGGCGTTGGCGGCCGGGAAGTTCGGACCCATGCGATGGTCCAGATTATTCACACCGAGAGTTTCGCGGAACAGCCGTTGCCAGGCGAAGAGGTCCTCATTGGACGACCGAGCGCCTCCTATACCACCCACGAGCTTGCCCGCGGCTCGAAGCTGCTGCACGATGAGCGCATTAGCTTCCGACCAGGTCGCTGGAACGAGCTTCCCTTCCTTCCTGATCATTGGTTGCGTCAGGCGATCGTCTGCAGAGACATAGTCCATTCCAAACTTGCCCTTATCGCAAGTCCATTCTTCATTCACGTCCTCGTTGAGGCGCGCGTTGACCCGCTGAAGTTTGCTGGTTCGGGAATCGATCTTGATGTTGCAGCCGTTCGAGCACTGAGTGCAGATGGAGCGCTGCGTGACGAGATCCCATGGCCGGGCCTTAAATCGATAGGCTCGGGAAAGCAGCGCTCCGACCGGGCAAAGCTCGATCACATTGCCGGAGAACTTCGAGTGAAAATCGGTCTGTTCGAAGGTCCCAACTTCCATGTCCGCGCCGCGCTTGAGGAAGTTGAGCTGCGCATCTCCCGAGATATCGGTCGTAAATCGAGTGCACCTGGCACAATGGATGCATCGCTCTCTGTCAAAGACCACATACTCCGAAAGCGGGAAGGCCTTCGGGAAGTGGCGCTTCTCCTCGATAAACCGGGTGGTCGGAGGGCCGTAGTGGAGCGCGTTATTCTGCAGCGGACATTCGCCGCCTCGGTCACAGATCGGGCAGTCTAGTGGATGGTTGATCAACAGGAACTCCAATACTCCGCGCCGATCGTTCGCGAGCGGTTCCGATTCGGTCACGATCTCCATGCCCTCGGAGGCCGGCAGGCTGCAGGCGGTTTGCGGCTTCGGCATCTTGCGAACCGTGCCATCCGGCCCCTTTGCCGCGACCTCTACCAGGCACATGCGGCAGTTCGCGCCGCCTTCTTCCATCGAGAGGCGCGGGTGGTAGCAGAAGAACGGCACCTCGACCCCAATCCGCTTGGCGGACTCGATGATCTTCTCGCCCTTAGGAACCTGCAGATCCTTGCCGTCGATTTTTATGTTGACGAGTTCAACGTCGGGCATTGTCCGAAATCCTTCGGAAGTGTTCAGTGTTTTGTCTTAAGTGTTGAGTCGAGGGATCGCGCGTATTCCTCAATACTAACCACTCAACACTAAATACTCACGCGAGCGTCAGCGTCAGCAGCGGATTGAGCACCTGAGGAACGGGCGGGACGCAATGATCGCCGACCGGGCTTTTCCCGTGCTTGATCCAGTACTCATATTCGTGGCGGTAGTGCTTGATGCTCGCTCTTACGGGCCATGCCGCGGCATCCCCGAGCGCGCAAAACGAGCGGCCGTCTATCTGGTCGCAAATATTCAGCAGCAAATCAATATCACTCGGCAAACCGCCCCCTGAGACGATGCGGTCGTATATCTTAAAAATCCACCGGGTTCCTTCGCGGCACGGAGTACACTTTCCGCAGGATTCGTGGGCATAGAATTCGGAGGTCCTTCGCATCAGCAGCACGATGTCCGTCGAATCATTAAAGGCAATATAACCGCCGGATCCGACCATCGTGCCGGCCGCCGCGGCCGATTCGTAGTCTAAATTCACGCCGTCGCACTTATCCGCCGGCAGGATTGGGACCGAGGAGCCGCCTGGGATAATCGCCTTCAGCTTGCCACCGGTTATTCCGCCCGCCAATTCAAGCAGTTCCAGAACGGGCGTGCCCATCTCGATTTCGTAGTTGCCTGGTTTGGCGACGTGGCCGCTTACTGAGAAAATCTTGGTACCCTTGCTTTTCTCGGTTCCCATTTCGGCGTACCACGCGCCGCCGTTCGCGATAATATGCGGCGCGCAGGCGTAGGTTTCGACGTTGTTAATGAGGGTCGGGCTGTTCCACACTCCTGCTATGACAGGAAGTGGCCCATGAGGGAACTTCAAACGCGGTTGGCCGCGCTCTCCCATAAGGCTGCTCATCAGCGCGGATTCTTCCCCACACTCATAACTTCCAGCGCCCATGTGGATATGGATGTCGAAGTCGAACCCCGCCTTGCCGCAGACATTCTTGCCGAGGTATCCCGCTTTGTACGCCTGATCGATCGCCCGGCGCACGGCTAATGCGGATTCGACAAATTCGCCGCGGATATAGACGTAGCCGGCTTGAGATTGGATGGAGTACCCCGCAATAATCATCCCTTCGATCGTCATATGGGGCAGCTTGAGCATTAGTTCACGATCTTTGAACGTCCCAGGCTCGCCCTCGTCCGCGTTGCAGAGAACGTAGTGCTGCTTGGCTGTGTCTTTAGGAATCCCGTTCCACTTGATCCAGGTAGGGAATCCCGCGCCCCCGCGCCCTCGAAGTCCGGATGTCTTGATCTCATCGATGATCGCCTGGCGCTCCATCGTCACGGACTTTTTCAAGCCGGCGTAGCCGCCAAACTTCTCATAGGTCTCGATGTTCTCGATTCCCGGCTCGTCTCTATGTTTGAGTAGGAGTTTTAGTTCAGGCATATGGAATCGTCATACGGATTGTTAAGATCGTGCAAGAGAGGCCCGCTTGGCAGCCTTCCGTGCGGAGGCTTTGCGATTGGAGGCAGAATCCGTCTCCGGTGACCTCTCGCGCCTAAAAACCGAATAGAGTTGCTTCAGCTCGGGAAGTGCATTTTCGCCGTGTTGTTTCAAGAACGCCGCATGCACTCCTGTTTCTGGAACACCAAGACGGCGCGCAATCCACTGTTCAAACAGAGCCCATTCCACGACCGGTTCCCAGTCCGGTTTCGCCTTGGCCGCGCCGCTGTAGTACCCTTCAAGAAAGGCGATTACCTCTGGAAATGAGCCCTCAAGCGTGTACATTCTCGGCCGGGAAAACACAGCTTCCGTAAGTGTCTGGTAAACGATTGTCGTACTGCTCATTGCCGACCTCTCCTAACTACGGAAGCCTAGCAACCTCTTCTTCCGCAATCAATTGTTGGTCTCGCCAGAATGTCGTCTTCCGTCGCAATTCGGGCGAATCCCAAAGTGTACGGAGTTCCCAATTCGTCGATCCCAAGGGATTCTGCTCTCTGGGACCACTTAGTACGCCGTCCGGGCCACCGAGCATAACCATTTTCGTAAGATTGAAATGGATTGCTGTAGCGTTCCGCATCGCCTCTAATACCCGTTCGGCGAAATCTGATGCTAAAGGATCCAGGCCCAGATCGATATAGTTTTGTGCCTCCGGCACAACTGCCTTAAACCCACGAAGACCACGGGTGAGACCAAACGCAACATCCAAATCTTAATCCCCGTTAGTGTGTCGAGTCCGCCTGGTCGGATTCACCTGCCAGATATTGGTAATAGAATTCCCTCATCAATATCGTCTTGCGCCGTTCGGCCGGCAAGCTCTTGAGCCAATTCCGCTCGTTCTGGTGAATCAGCTTCTTCGGCGTGGCGGTACTCTTGCGCGCAGGCCGTGCCGGCTTCTCTAGAAATAGCTCCACCGCCTGGCGGCCATATACCGGCTGCACGATTCGCGAGTGCTTTACATATGGCTGGCCCGGCTTGAGGCTACATACGGCCAACATCTCCCGAATATGGTCCAGCTCCTCCCAGCTCATCGCGAGGAATCGAACCTCGTACCCCTTCTTGTAAGCTGGTCCCTCATGCACCCGGCGGGCAGCATTCGGCAAGCGCAAGCACCCATTGCGCTCCAACAGCTTCGCCAGTTCAATCTTCGCTTCTTCGTGTGACATCGATGGCTCACCCGAGAACTCGCCAGGAGGTATGTTTGCTCGAATGCTAATTCCACGTGTACCTGACAGGGAATTGCCAAAACCGATATTCGTCCGGCACTCTTCTTTCATAGTACTGCGTCTTAATTTCGTCGGACGCTTCACGTCCGATGAAGCCATAACGCCCTGGGACATCTGCGCGTTCCGGAAAATATTCAGTAGTGGCGGGCAGCCAGTCGTCCGCTATGTAGGCGCCCTTTATCAATCCCTGCTTAACGGCGAGGATGACTTCCGCCTGCTTTGCTTTGGCCACCTCTATCTTCCAAGCGAACCGAGTGGCTTCGTAAAGCGATAATTCTTGCCCGGCGGTTCTGTTAACATTGATTAACAGCGCTCTGTGACGGAATTCGGCAAGTTCAGTTTTATTCCGACGTATTAGTTCTTCGGCTCTTGCCGGCCCGCAATCTCCACCCGGGGCAATGTTCGTAAGGCCCGGATAGGCATTGATGAGGGCAGCTTCCATTTGGGTGGCCGTATCGTCGTCCATTCCATGTTGATGAATGACATGGGCAACCTCAAAATGTGCGAGGTTGATCTCGTTGATTCGCTTGACTTTGTTATCGAGGACTTCACCTTCCTCTAGGTTGCGAGCCAACTTAATGTGCGCGAAGACTCTGTCGCCTTTGCCCTTGCCCACGTAAAACGTTTCGCCGTTCCGGGGATCGATAAGGCGATAGACGTAGCTCTTGAGCGCGTCGGCGACCTCTACCGGGAATGATTGAAGCTCTGTGCGTTCCATCTCGTTCTCTTGTTGATCCTGGCGGGCAATCAAATCGGGCGAGGCTTGATCCCTAGCTCCTTCATTACCGCGTCTAACGATGTCTGACGCAGGCGAGCCAGTTCGAGCAAGCGCTCAAGCATTCGCACATTCCACATCTCGAGATCGTCACCGAGAGCGATCAGTTCTTCGCGTTCAGGCTCAGTTAGCGTTTCTGCTCGACGTTTACAGATTAGTTCGCCATAGCGCCGCCAATTCTCTTCCGGCCACCCTTCGTTGATCTTCATGAGCAGGGCCGACTCATCTGAAATATGCGTGGCAGTCATTTTTCCGGACCGCCTGGCAACTGCACCTTCGTAATCGCGTCTGCCAGTTTCTCCGGAGTGTGATTCTCGGTCTTCTTGAGATCGTCGATCAATTGGCCGACGTTGTCCCTGGTTATGTTCCCGAAATACTTGTCGCCGACTTGAACTACCGTTCCCGCTCCGCACCAGTCAAGGCACTCGACCTCGCTCAACGTGAATTCGCCATCTTTCGTCGTGTCGCCGAGGTGGATTCCCAATAGGTCTTCCAGCTTGCGGACCACGTCGTACGCGCCCACGCAGGCGCATGTCAGGCACGTACAGATCTCTAAGTGATGCTTGCCGCGCTTGCGGAAGTTGTACATCGTATAGAAGGAAGCCACCGCCTCGACTTCTACGCGCGGCCTTTCTAGGAGTTCTGCTACCTCTTGAAGCGCTTCCGGTGGCAAGAACCCTCCATATTCGCGCTGAGCGATCCACAGCGCCGGAAGCATCGCCGCCCGTTTCTCCGGATAGTGGCTGACAATCTCATTCAGCTCAGCGATCGCTTGCTCGGAAAAACGATGCCCTGTTTGTGTCGGCGAATCCGTGTGAGCCATGCCCTACTTTCGTACTCGTGCTCGTACTCGTGCTCGTACTCACAATCGGAACTTAACGGCCGACGACGAGTACGAGTACGAGTACGATTTTATCTATCTATCTCACCCAAGACGATATCGATGCTCCCAATAATCGCAACAACATCCGCGATCAAGCGTCCCTCGCACATCTTGCTGAGGGCTTGGAGGTTCATGAAGCAAGGCGGGCGCTGGTGCATTCGCCATGGGTATGGGGAGCCGTTGGAGACAATGTAAAATCCGATTTCGCCCTTTGGGGACTCGATCGGCACGTAACTCTCGCCTACCGGCGGGCTGAAGCCCTCAGTCCACAGCTTGAAATGGTGTATGACCGCTTCCATCGAGTTGTCGAGCTCGTGGCGTGGAGGTGGAGAGACCTTGCGATCGCTGACGCTCACCGGACCATCGGGAAGATTCTCCAGAACCTGCTTTACGATCTCCCGGCTTTGCCGCATCTCGGCCATGCGAACGCGATACCGGTCGTAAACGTCGCCATATTCCCCGACCGGTATCTCGAATTGGAAATCTTCGAAGCGCGAATAGGGTTTTGCTTTACGGATGTCGTGGGCGACACCGGAGCCTCGGAGCGTGGGGCCGCTCACACCCAGAGCGTAGCAATCCTCGACCGCGAGCACGCCGATACCTTGAGTTCGCTCGCGCCAGATCGGGTTCTGGTCGATCAGTGTTTCGTATTCATCGACCTTGGATGGAAACTCATCGATAAACAACTTGCACCGTTCTTCGAAGCCGTCCGGAATATCGCCCCGCAGTCCGCCGGGCACGATCCACGACGGCATCATCCGTACACCCGCCACCATCTCGTTCAGGTCCATCAGCGTTTCGCGCTCGCGGAACGCATAGA
>JBGPOG010000003.1:0-26745 GCA_041487935.1 Chthonomonadia bacterium
ATCGATCTGCTGGCTGCCGCTCGCGATTATCTGGTTCGGCGTGAGCGAACGCGCGATTCTGTTCGTGACGCTCATGGGCGCCCTGCTCGCCGTCGCGATTTCGGTAACGGATGGTATTCGCAATATCCCGCCGCCCTATCTGCGGGCCGCGCGGATGATGGGCGCAAAGGGCCTGCGTCTGTATTGGGAAGTTATGCTGCCCGCCGCCTTTCCGTCGATCATTACGGGCGCCAAGCAGGGTTGGGCGTTCGCCTGGAGATCGTTAATGGCCGGCGAGCTGCTGTCCGTATCGTCCGGCGCTCTCGGGTTGGGCCAAACCTTGATAGTCGGCAGAGACCTGAACGACATGAGCCTGGTCGTGGCGGTGATGGTGATCCTGGTCGGCATCGGGATAGTCGCTGACCGCCTGTTCTTCGCCAAGATCGAGTCCGCCGTCCGGCGTCGTTGGGGATTGGCCGGTTCATAGCCCTCCGTTGTTTCATTTCCATTCAAGCGCAGATGAGAAGCGTCGTTTGCAAATATACTTGACTAATTTACGTAATTAAGTCGAATTTATTTAGGAGATCGCGATGACCCAAGCTTTGAACAACGTATCCCGCGTTTTGACGGCTCCGCTCATGCTGGCGATCGTTGCACCGGGCTGCGCGCCAAACTCGGCCGCGTCCTACGGTAATGCTGCGCGTCCAAACAACTCCGGTGGGACTGTCGCGCTCCGCCTGGCCTTTTTCCCGAACGTGACTCATGCTGCCGCGTTAGTTGGGACAGGAAAGAGTTTCTATTCGAAGTCGCTTGGTTCAGGCGTCAATATCGAAGAGCTGACGTTCAACGCGGGACCCGCGGAGATCGAAGCCCTCTTCGGCGACCAGGTGGATATTGGATTCGTTGGACCGGGACCCGCCATCAACGGCTTCGCAAAGTCGAAAGGACGGGCTCTGCGGATTATCGCCGGAGCGGCTTCAGGGGGCGCGTCCCTGTTAGTGCGCGCGGAGTCTGGAATCATTGACCTGAAGGGAATGGCGGGCAAGCGTGTGGCGAGCCCGCAGACCGGCGGCACACAGGACATCTCTCTCCGGCACGCGCTCCAGTCCACAGGGCTCACGTCCACGGACAAAGGTGGTAATATCACCGTCCTTCCTACCACAAATCCGGACACGCTTACGTTGTTCGTCAAAAAGGAGCTTGACGCGGCGTGGGTTCCGGAGCCGTGGGTAGCCAGGCTCGTTAAAGAAGGAAACGGCAAAATCCTGATCGACGAACGCGATATTTGGCCGAACAAGCAATTTGCTACGACCGTTGTGATCGCGCGCACGCGCTTTCTCGACGAACATCCGGATCTCGTCGCGAAGTTCCTGGACGCCCACGTCCGGACGGTGGAGTGGATTCGCCAGAACCCGGCCGAAGCTCAGAAAATCGTAGGCGACCGAATCAAGACGTTGACCAAGAAGAGCCTTCCGGACGATGTCCTCACCGCGGCCCTCTCACGCACGGATATCACGTTCGATCCGCTGCGCGAATCGGTCCTTACGTTCGCGGATTGGTCGAAATCGCTCGGATTCCAGAAAGAAGACCGCGGCACGCTGAAAGACCTGTTCGAGCTGAAGCCGCTCAACGATGCTCTGGCAGACCGCAAGCTGCCCGCGATCCGGTAGACAGGTAGTCCGGGCCCGCTCTGAGGAGAATTGTTGAAGGCGCTCATTCTCACATTCCGCTATTCACCATTTTCGGCCCGCGAGCCTCGGCACTGATCGCTGAAGACGTTCCCAAAGATCACTGGTCCGTTTCAACGGTATCCAAAGACGTAGATAGTCGAGATCACCTACTGACGGCCTTACGCTAACTCCTCATCGATTCCCGTAACTTCCAAATGAGGAGTGCTGCATACAAATAAACTTGACGAATCCACGTGATTAAGTAATGTTTATGTTTGACCAGTAATCAATCCGATATATTGCGCACAACTCTGGTCGCGCCATTTGAGGCCAGGCAACATCGAAAGGAGACATTCAGTGTCAAAAGCAACGGCAAGGCGTTCCGGTCTTACACTCATCGAACTGCTCGTGGTGATCGCAATCATCGCGATTCTCGCAGCGATTCTTTTCCCGGTCTTCGCGCAAGCTCGGGAGGCAGCAAGAAAGACGTCTTGTCTTTCGAACACAAAGCAGTTGGGCCTCGCGTACATGATGTACCTGCAGGACTACGGCAACAACCACAACGAATCCAACCTGCCAGGCGCCAACCAGCGAGCATGGTATCAAGCAAACCCGAACTTCGGTTTCAACGAGATGGTGACCATCGCAAGCATCGCATTCCCGGCCAGGTTCATCGTCATCGGCGACGCCGGCCGTTTCAGCGGCCTACCATCTCGCGGAGGCATGTATCCCCAGCCCTGGGCGTTCGATGACTCGGCCTTGCCGGACTCAAGCCAGCAAGGCCGCTTCCTCCCACGCCATCAGGGCGGAGGCAACATTGCCTATGGCGACGGCCACTCCAAGTGGACCAAACCCGAAAAGACCTGGCGCAGTTATGAGGACAATGACTGGCGGCGAAATCCGTTGCCGTAAGCATAGAAGGCCGGCCCTCCAGCTTCGTCGGAGGGCTAGCCTCTTTTTCTAACGATGGGTTGCGACGATCCCGAAACCTCTCCGGCCGTCTGGCGTAGTTATATTAGGCTTTTCGAGACCGCCCGAGCAGATTCGGCGCCGCCTACAAATGCGCTCAACCAAGGAGGATTGAATGAATTCGTCGCGAGTCAGTCTGTCGTTTGTCATGTCCGCCGCGTGCATCGCACTCGGCCAGGCTAATGGAGCTGCCCAGCCGAAACCCGATTCTGGTTCATTCACCCTAATCGTCCAGGGCGGCAAGATCGGAACAGATACGTTCAAGGCCGATGGACAAGGAGGGTCGGAGGCAGACGCAACCATCAACGCAAATGGCACGAACCAGAAGTTCCACGTCTCCGTGAAGGCAAAGGGCGGAACAGTCACTCAATTCGGCGCGGACGCAGGTGGGGGAAACAGCTTCGTCGTAACCGTCAGCGGAACTTCCGCTGTGATAACAGTCGCGGGAAAATCCATCGGATCGCCTCAGACGATCAAGGCCAATTCACATCCATTCGGCAACTTCTCGCCGCACCTCATGAATGGAATCCTTGGGTCGTATGACGAGAAAAAGGGCGGATCGCAGGCAATCGAGATGGTCCTGGCCGAAGGCTTGCCCCAGGGTAAGCTGGTCAGCTTGAGCGCCACCTTGAAGAAAGAAGGCGTGAAGCCGCACAAACTCAAGACGGGCACGGCAAACCTGGGACATTACACGCTAACAATCTCTGCCGGAGCGTCGATCGAAATGGATCTCATCGCAGACTCGGATCACCGGCTGCTGATGTGGAGCGTGCCGTCGCAGAAATATCTGGCGATTCGCGACGGTTACGAAGCGCTGAAGCCATAATACAACTCTCGAAGTAACAATTCACATTCGATAATCGATCGTGCAAATCGGATGTAGGGGTGAAGCATTCGGACGATCGGTTTGAATAGTTTTCGCAAGGCCGGCACCCGAATGCTTCACCCCTACGCCAGTACGGTGGACGGTTACGGTTACCGCCGAGCGAGGGTCACCTTAGGGCCCTGGGGCTTCTTCTTCTTCACTTTTGGTCCCGGACTTCTCATGTTGAGGTAGGCGAGGACTCCAATGGGCAGGCTTGCGATCAGGCATGTATTGCCGATTAACGAGAGGGCGCCCGCGTGCGGCGCCGTCACCCGAATGATTTGCTGCGTCATAGACCCTTGCTGCTGTATCACGATGGCCGACGCGCCCTCCATATAGGCCATGTCAGGGTTATCCGGCACGTACCGCATCTTGACGTATTGGTTCGTCTTCAAGCTGTCCCAAAGCCCCATGTCTTCAAGCTGGTTCATCACGTCATGATTCTTCTTCTGAGCGTCGGGGTAGACGACCTGGACGGTCAGCAGCACCCGGCCATCGCCCAACGGCGCGCTATCTTTCATCCGGACCTGTCCATCCTCCCGTGCGGTCGCCTTCTTAGCAATATCTGATTGCCGGCCCGGGATGTGGAACCACACGAGGTAAATATGAATGAGCATTAGCGCGATGGCCACGGTCCATAGCAGCCCCGGGCTGATGCCGGTCAGCATGGAAGAAGCCGGATCGGGCGGCTCCTGCTGCGACGGAGGGCTAAAACCCGCATCGAGTTGTTCAGGCGGTCTCTGTTCGCTCATTTTTGCTGCCCGTTAACCACGAAGGCACGAAGGCTCGAAGAAAATAATGCTCATTTAAAGCGTATCGCATAAATGTGAAAACCGCAACAAAAATCGAAAGATAAACATGGTCCTCACCAACTCGGCTCGATTTCGCGAGGTGTCTTCCTCCGCTTTCCTCCGCGTTTTCAGGGATCAAGAATCCCTCTTCGTGCCTTCGTGCCTTCGTGGTTAGAGCTGGTTGTCCGTCTTTCGAACAGCATCGATGAAAGCCTTCAGCTTCGCATGATCCTTGCGCCCGGGCTCGGCCTCCACCCCGGAGCTGACATCGACGGCGTAAGGCCGCACTGCGGCAATAGCGTCACCCACGTTCTCCGGCGTAAGCCCGCCCGCCAGGATGATCGGCTTGCCGAATCGTTCCTTTGCCTCCCGCGCAAGCTCCCAGTCGAACGTCTCGCCGCTGCCGCCCAGCTTGTCGGGGTGGTAGGCGTCGAGAAGGATTGCGTTTGCTTCTTCGTGCGTTGCTGCGATTAGTTCCAGGCTCGCCGAGTCGCGGAGCGGGTACGCCCGAATCCGCCGAAATCGTGAGTATCCCGCCATGCCCGGCGCACGTCGGTTTTGTCGTTCGTTCGTATAATATTGGAAACAGTCGATGCCTTTTGGGAGCGTACCGATGACATCCCGGTTTATGTCACGAATTACCGCAACTTTCGCCACGAACGGTGGGAGCGTTGTCCCAATTTCGTACGCGATCGTGGCATCTATGCATCGTAGCGACTCAGTCACGAAAATAAACCCCAACGCGTCCGCGCCCAACTCGACCGCCGCGCGCGCGTCCTCGACATTCGTGATGCTGCAGATTTTTATACGTGTTCTAGATTCCGACATTTACGTTGAGATCGAAGAGGTCTGCCGACCGATTAGCAAAGGCAGGCCACGGCGCGTGGACACGATGCTGACCTCGCAAGGGACGTTCACTTTATGGATCGGTATCCGCCACCAATTAGAAAGGAGGCAGACTAAATAAACGGCCCCGCGCCGCTGTGCGGAGCCGCGTTACACTTCCCTTATTCCGGCGATTCCTTTCCGATCTAAGGCGGACGCGTCCAATGTGCCATCGCGTATGGTCGCGCTATTATCGACCTGTTAAAAAAACGTTGTTTACTATAGACACTATGATGGTTACCACACCCGGCACAAGCATCGTATATCCCATATAAAGGTCCCCCCGACGCCACGCGATTGATGCTTCATTTTCAGCTTCACGCCAATACCCATTCCTCAACAGAAAGCGCCCGAAGGCTACGAGTATGACCCCAAAACTCAGATTGCCTCCCAGCGTAGACTGGCGACAGACAGCCAATGGAGGACAACAAGAACCACTTGAATCGAGATTAAAGTGAGCAGCGCTTCTACCATCGAGTCGCTATAAATCCGGCGAGCAGTGTGCCCGCTGCTACACTCAAAGCGCCCCGCAGTACCTCTTTTGCCCCCCCGTGCTGGCATTACCTTGCCGCACGACTCGCAGATGAATTTCACCGGTTGCCCCCTTAGTTTACTGCTTTGTCCGCTACCACGCGGAAACGGGCCAACAGTCAAACAGAATGCCCGCTATCGCCACATGTGACACCGAATCACGCTGAAATTCGCGCAAGCCGTCTAAGAATCCTTGCGATTTCCGAAGCGGCGCGGCATAATGAAGGAAAGTATTGAAACGCAATTCGAGAGAACTCATGAGAACTAGCACCGTCTTGAAAAACCCGTTTGAACCAAGCCCAACTGAACCGTCGCCGACAGGCCGCCCCATGCCGGCCGATTATCCTGAAGACCTTCTCGATCAAGACGCGGTTGTCGAAGGGTCGCCAGGGCGCATCTTGAAATCCGTACAAGTTCGTTTTGTGAAAGCAGGCTATCGCAAGCCAAAGATTGCAGACGATTTAGAGGACTGATTGGATGGCATCTGCCAGCTCACTGGACTACCCCTGGTACGGCGCGATTTCAGAACCGGGCTTGGAGCAGGGTGACATTCTCTTCGGTTGTCCGGTCTTCGATATTCCCTCTCAAGCCATCGGCGGCGGATTGTATGCGGTTCAGGTCCGGGAGCAGAACGTAATCGTCCTGACACAGTCCTGCGATCTCGCTGTCCGTGCAGATGGCTCCAGTCTCGCTGACGACGTAATTCTCTGTCCGATATACAGTCGCTCAGAGCTTGAGCACCACAAGGTATTCGGCAAGGCCCAGGGCTGGGAGGATGCGCGCAAGGGGCGGCACAACGGCTATCATGTGCTGAACCAATGCACGCTTGCCGGCCACGAATTCGATTTTCTGCTTGTCGATCTCCGGCGAGTCTACACTCTGAGCACGATACTCGTTCGCGAATTCGCCGTGGGTAAGGGCGGTAGAGTCCGTCTGTTGCCGCCCTACCGAGAACACCTCTCGCAAGCATTTGCGCGGTTCTTTATGCGCGTCGGCCTTCCTGTAGACGTTCCGGCCTTCCATTAGCCGAATCACAAAACGCGCTGTGCGTAATGAGAATAGGTTACACTTCCGCCCCGTGCTCCCGGAGGAATTCGGCTGCTTTGGTCTTGCCGGCCGCTTCGGCGAGAGCCAGCGGGGTATCGCCGTCGAAGTTCCTGGCATTCAGTTCTGCGCCGTGGTCCAGGAGAAGTTGCAGCGCAGGCGTACTTCGCGGCCACGTGCAGCGCCGTTTCGTTCTTTTCGCCGCTCCGAAGGTTTGGGTCTACGCCGAGCGCGAACAACGCCGGCACACCTTCCGTCTTTCGCATCGTGAGCACGCACCCGAGTGGCGTGTAGCCTCCGTGATGCTCGGTCCCACGCGTGTCGTTCAAATCCACGCCGTGCTTCACGAACAGATCGACCAGCGGCCCAGGGCCGTTCTCTACGGTGTGGACGATGGTATCGCCGCTGTCCAGCTTTCCGCCGGAGGCGAGTAGACAGTCCGCCAGCGCCGGGTCCTTGAGCGACCAGAAGGCGTATCCTACCGCCGGGCTGGGATCGGCGCCGTGTTGGAGAAGTATCTTAACGACCTCAACCTGGCCATTGAAACAGGCGTCCATAATCGGCTGCCAATCCTTGGCGAGTGCCGGATCTGCGCGGAGAATCTGTTCCACTGCCGCCACATTACCGTCGCCGGCGGCGATTGCCAACAACTTGGCTGGTTTCACTCTGGTGGCTTCCTGAGGTTGTGGTTTGCTTCGACAGGGCTAGTGTAGTGTCTCAGTAATGTCATTACAACGACGACAAAGTGGCAAGAGCGTCATTCCGAACTGTCTTTGTGAGGAATCTGTTTTTTGCCTCGCATTGTAAGGACGAGTCGGAGACACTACACCAGCAGATTTTTCGATGGTTAAATTCCCAGCAGCTCGCGCATTTTGCCCGCAATGTCCGCCTCACGCATCAGCGCCTCTCCCACGAGGACTGCATCGACGCCGGCATCGGCCAGCTTCATCACGTCGGCGCGCCGGTTGATCCCGCTTTCGCTGACAGTAATTCTATCTTCCGGGACTCTCGAAACGAGGTCGATAGTGGTTTGCAGCGTAGTTCGGAAAGTGTGAAGGTCGCGGTTATTGATACCGAGGATACGGGCGTCCGTTGCCAGCACCTGATCCAACTCGTCGCCGTCATGGATCTCGACGATCGCCGCCATTCCCAGCGCCGAACACGCATCGAGCATCCATTCCATATCCTCGGACGTAAGGGCGGCGGCGATAAGCAGCACTGCATCCGCTCCGGCGACCCGGGCTTCCAAGAGCTGGTAATCGTCGATAATGAAATCCTTGCGGAGCAGCGGGAGGTCCACGCATTCGCGAATCGCGGCGAGGTGCGCTAGATTGCCCTGAAAGTACGGTTCGTCAGTAAGAACCGAAATACAGCTCGCGCCGTTTTCAGCATAGGTCCTTGCGATTTGTAGAGGATCGAAGTTCTCGCGGATAACGCCCTTGGAAGGCGAAGCCTTTTTCACTTCCGCGATCAATGCCGGACCGTTGGCCCCGGCCGACGCGCGCCGCTTAAGCAAAGGTGCGGAGAAATCTCTGGCAGGAGGCATTGCGGCAATCCGGCGTTGCAGCTCTTCTCGGGTTATGCGGCGGCTCGCGCAAAAGACTTCTGTTTTCTTAGCCGCAAGTATTTCTGAAAGTACGCTCATTATGGTTACAATTTACGATTTTCTATTTTCAGTTTTTGTTCTCAGCCATCACCTTCAAAACGCGGCGCTTAGGTGCATAGGCTATCCCTCGACCCCTGCGGGTTCGGGTTCCGGTTCGTCCTCCACCGGCGCCTCCTGAGCCATGCAGCCTTGCGTGTATTCCACGACCTTGTCCAGGGTTTGCATTGCGCGGCGCGAATCGATCATCCGGTGCGCAAGCGAAAGTCCGTCGCGCCAGCTTTCCGCCATGCCCCCCAGGATGAGTCCGGCGCAAGCATTCACGCAAACGACGTCGCGCCTTGGACTATGTTCGCCCTGAAGCACGGCCCTCACGATATCCGCATTCTCTTCCGGCGAATCGCCACCTCTGAGGTCGTCTAGTTGCGACGGAACAATGAAGAATTCTGCGGGTATTCGTGTTTCAGTAGTTACGCGGCCGTGTTGGAGGTTTGAGATTCGCGTTGGTCCAACGGTGGAAATCTCGTCCAGGCCGTTCATGCCATGAACTACCATGGCGCGCTCGCAGCCAAGTCTTCCCAGCGCTTCGGCAACCTTGGGGCAGAGATCCGGATCGAACACGCCCACGAGTTGGTGGGTGGCGCCGGCAGGGTTGCTGAGCGGACCGAGAACATTGAACATGGTTCGGATTCCCAGCTCTTGACGTGTCTGCGCCACATACTGCATGGCCGGATGATGGCTTGGAGCGTACATAAACCCTATCCCGACCGAATCGATGCAGGCGCCGATCTGAGCAGGGTCGAGCCGCAAGTCCACGCCCAGGGCTGCTAACACGTCCGCGCTGCCGCACTTACTTGAAACCGCTCGATTCCCGTGCTTGGCAACCGCAATTCCTGCCGCGGCGACGATGAACGTTGCGGCCGTCGAGATATTGAAAGTATCGCAGACATCTCCGCCTGTTCCGCACATGTCCACGAGCGGCCGGCGGCGAGTAGTTACGCGAATGGACTTGGCGCGCATTACGCGGGCGAAACCGGCGATTTCGTCCACGGCTTCGCGTTTAGTCCGAAGCGCGGCCAGGAGCGCCCCCAATTGTGCGGGCGTCACCTGGTCTTCCATAATGAGCGTCATCACCTGCTGAGCTTCCTCTGAGGTCAGATGCTCGCCTTCAGTGGCTTTGCGCAGGGCGTCTGTTATCATCGCGCCCGTCCCCCGTTTCGTTAAGGATGAATGATGATTGCTGAAGGATTAACGGCGGACGATGTCGACTCAAATCCCTCCCGTTTATCCGGTTTTGTGTGGACATTTGCCAAGAACGAATTCATCGCCACCTGGCCCGTTGGCTTATCACCGTATCACACATACGCCGGTTCGACCGTTAGGCTGCCAGTACGATCATCTGCTCCGGCGGGTCGGCGTTGAGATACTTTGCGCCGTCCGCTGTGACGGTAACGATGTTTTCGATGCGTACTCCAAACCGCCCGGGCAGGTAAATTCCCGGTTCGTCACTAAAACACATGCCTTCGAGCAGAGGCTTAAGGTTTCCTGCAACGATGTACGGCGGTTCGTGGGTCGATAGACCGATACCGTGGCCGGTTCGGTGGACGAAATAATCTCCGTACCCGGCGTGTTCGATCACCGAGCGCGCTGCTTCGTCGATTTCTTCGCAGCTCACTCCTGGCCGGACGCGGTCGAATGCGGCCTGGTGCGCTGAAAAAACGACCTCGTATACGTTCTTCGCCTCGGGATCCGGCTCTCCAAATGCAATCGTCCGAGTGATGTCCGACGCATAGCCGTCAATTCTGCACCCAATGTCGATGACGACGATATCGCCGCGCTTAAGGCGAGCGTTACCGGTATGGTGATGGGGCAGCGCGGAGTTTGCCCCAAAACAGATGAGCGCAAATTCCGGTGAAGTATGAAACTGCTTGTAGGTCGCAACGACAGCATCCTGCAATTCGACTTCGGTCATTCCTTCGCGGAGAGATCCAAGGACATTCCCGTAGACTGTGTCGGTGACCTTGCCGGAGCGCCTCATTGCCGAGTTCTCATCCGCGGACTTGATCTCCCGCAATCGGGCCATGAGCTCGCCTGCGGGCACGCACGGCGTTCCAGGGAACAGATTTTGAATCGCCAGCAGATGCCCGCTCTGCAGTTCGTCGTCAATCGCCAGTCCCCGGCCGTTTACGCTCCACCGTGCAAGCAGTCCCAACACCGCCGGTTGCCATCCAGCCGCATCATCCCAACCAATAACCTCTTGCACGCCGGCCGGGTTCCCTCTGGCTTGCGGAAGGTTCATCGCAGGAACCACAAAGGCAGGCTCGCCCTCCGCGGGAACGAACATCGCAATCAGCCGCTCGTGGCCCCCTTCAGCCCAACCGGAAAGATATCGCATCTGGTCCGTCGGAGCGAGGACGGCTGCCGCAAGACGCTCCTCGCGGAGAATATTCTGGACGCGGGCGATTCGAGAGGCGTAAGTGGACATGTGGTTATGATACCATACGGGCTAAAGTGATGGAGTAAAGGGAGTAATGGAGTAATGGAGTGGTGGAGTAATGGGAATTTACTGTTCCAACGCTCGTTTACTCGGTGGCCGTACAATGCCGGCGCTCCCCTTACACCATTGCTCCATCACTCCATTACTCCAATACTCCGGCTCCTCACCCGCTCACCCAGTTCCGCAAGATATCCTTACCGGCAGCGGTCATGACCGATTCGGGATGAAACTGGACGCCTTCCACAGGATATTCGCGATGGCGAACCGCCATAACCTCGCCCTCATCCGTTTCGGCGCTGATTTCAAGGCAGGCCGGCATCGTATCGCGCTTGATAACAAGTGAATGGTAGCGAGTGGCTTGAAAGGGATTCGGCAGGCCGCGAAAGATGGTTTTCCCATCGTGCGTGATCTCAGAGGTCTTGCCGTGCAGCACGCGGTAATTACGGATCACGTCGCCCCCGAAGGCTTGGCCGATCGATTGGTGTCCCAGGCACACGCCGAGAATGGGAATTTTGCCGGCGAATCGTTGGACGATCGGCACGGACACGCCGGCTTCAGAAGGCGTACACGGACCCGGAGAAATGAGAATCCGGTCCGGGGCCAACTGCGCGATCTCGCCCAAACATACTTTGTCATTTCGGCGCACCACGAGCTCCTCGCGCATTTCGCCGAGATACTGCACGAGGTTATAGGTAAACGAATCGTAGTTGTCGATTACTAAGATCATGTGAATGGAACTGCCACGCGAAAAAACGGGATCGCGACCGATCGAAGCCGCAAGTCGACTCTATCTTAACATCGAATCCTCGGTCCCCGCAACCTCTGGTCCAAATGCAGCAATAACACCCTGAGTTGAATTCTATTCACGCTTGTTGCATTCTGTAAAAAATGTTGTATAATCATGCGCAGTGATACCGCTTTTCCCCTATAAGTTAGCCGTAACCCTTTACACAAATCCAAGCGTGCTGGGAGACCAGGGTGACTATGGAAGTGCAGCACCGTTTTAGGCCAACGCAGCTTCATTACATGGAATTGCCGGATCGCGACGTAGTGGTCCGGGCACAATGCGGCGAGGAGCTGGCCGCAGAGTTTCTCCTGTACAAGTACCGCAATCTAGTTCGGACGAAGGTCAAGTCTTATTTCCTCGTTGGAGCCGAAAAGGAGGACCTTCTCCAGGTGGGGATGATCGGCCTCTGGCAAGCCATTGTGGATTTCAGAGGCGACCGGGCCATCTCCTTCCCCGCATTCGCAAAAGTCTGTATCCAGCGCCACATTATCACCGCAATCAAAACCGCGACCCGCCAGAAGCAAATGCCCCTTAATACCTCGCTCTCCTTAGAATCACCCTCTGAAGACTCCGGACCCGATTGGAATCTCTCGGACATCTTACCGTCAGGAGACATGCTGGACCCGGAGGAGCTGGTGCTCCAGAGTGAAGATACCAAGCAGCTTCACGAAATGCTCCAGCAAGTACTTTCCGAATTCGAGTGGCGGGTGCTTGCCGGCTACCAGGTTGGCAAATCGTATCGGGAGATTGCCAGCGAGCTGCATTGCAAGACCAAATCGGTAGACAATGCGCTGGCCCGTATCAAGCGGAAAGTGCTTTCGGTCGATCTGGGCCTGGCAAACCTGAGCGAGCTTCTGGTTAACTGTCCGATGCGGCAATAGCCCTTATCTTAATCATAGAATCAAATCGAGCGGGGCCATTTGGCTCCGCTTTCTTCTGCTCGCCGCACCGCTGCCCGACGCCAACTTGCGGAATCGGAGACTGGGCAATACAATCGTATTCAAGGGGAATGCTGGACGTGGATTGAATGGCAACGCAGACGTAGCCGGATCTGATGTGCCGATTTGAAGAATGCTGTCTATTATCGGCTAGCGGTAGCAGGTATGGAAGTTGAAGTCAAGTGATGGTGATGGCTGGCGCCGTGAGCATAGTCGAAGCGCTTCAAGTCCCATGGAATCGCCGCCGCATCTCCCTCTTTGATTTTGTAGAAACGGTCCATCTCCAGTCCGCGCAGCGCCTGTGTCTTGCCGGTGACGGGCCAGTAGATTTCTACTCGATCGATTGATGTTGCATTTCCAAGACCGATTTCCTGCCGGAAGGGTTTGGCCCCAAAACTGCCGCCACTACCGACTGTCCGGTAAATGCTGCGCCAGCCGGCGGGAGTATTCGCGATTACATGCACTCTCGCCCCAATCGCGGCGCGGTTTGTCTGTACGCCGTCTAATTTCATGGTAATCCAATGGTTCTTGTGGCCGGGATTCTCGTATAGAACGCTATAAGCGGTGTCTCCCGAAAGCGCTCCGCCCATCTCCTCATAGATGTCCTGGTTGCCGTCGTTATTCAGGTCTGCAAACGCGATGCCATGTCCCTTTTGAAGATGCCCAAATCCTCCGGACGTAGTGACGTCTTGAAACGCCTTGCCTTCCGCGTTTCGGAACATGCGATTTGGGATCACGAATTCCGGCGTCGGCGTCCCCGTTCCTGCATAAAAATCGAGCCAGCCATCGTTGTCGAGGTCGCCAAAGTTTACACCCATTGTAAACAGCAGCTTGTGCAGGTGCATAGCCTTTGTAACGTCCCGAAAATGCCCGTTGCGTTCATTGTGATAGAGCCGAGGGTAGTCTCCATTATTCGGCAAGCCAAGGTAATCGGCGGCAACCACCCCGACATCCGCCATGTTAAACATATATCCTGTGACGAACAAGTCCGGCCATCCATCGTTATCGTAATCGAAAAAGAAGCATGAAAAACTGTGTACGGGTTCGGTTACCCCGGCTTCTGCCGCGACATTCGTAAATTTCCAGGCGCCCTTGGGCGATTTGTCCGGTCCGAGCGGACCGTCGTTTCTCAACAGGATATTCTGTCCGCCTTGCACGGACAGATAGAGGTCGGGCCGGCCATCGTTGTTATAATCGGCGCTGACAACCCCCTTTACGAAGGCGACGATATCTACTCCGGCTTCATGCGCAACCTCCGTGAACGTGCCGTCGCCGTTGTTGCGAAATAGCTCGCACGGATTTTCCCCGTCCTTCTTAGATTCATTGCCCACAAAGAGATCGAGCCAACCGTCGTTGTTGTAATCGAGCCAGACGGCAGTTTGCGTGGGCTTAAAGTGCAGGAGGCCGGCTTTCTCGGTAACGTCAGTAAATGTGCCGTTGCCGTTATTATGGAGAAGCGACATCGGATGATGGCCCTGCGTGGCGAACCAGCCGCCGCGCAAAACGAGAATATCCGGGAATCCGTCGTTATCGTAGTCGGTCTGTATGATGTTCAATCCGCCGATTTCGCCCCACAGGCCGGCCTTAACCGTCTGATCCGTAAATGTGCCATCGCCGTTGTTGTGGAAGTAATGCATGTGGTCCGTTAGTCCAATGGCTGAAAGGACGATGTCCAGGTTACCGTCCCCGTCAAAGTCATCGACGATAACTCCGCCCGATAGCCCATTGACGTCGAGGCCGAGACCGTCGGCAATGTCGCGGAAACGCCCTACGTCATAGTCGGACTTGAAGGCTTCCGGCGGTATGAGGAACTTCCGCGGGACTTTATTCGGGTACTCGCCCAGCGTCATGTAAGCGATGTTTAGGAGCCAGCGCGCCGAAAGATCGTTTGGGCTGCCTGTCAGGATACGGTTGAGGGCGGCAAGGGCGCCTTTAGAGCCTCGTTGTTTCACGTGAATGCCCGAGCCCTGAATCGGGAGCAGGCAAGACTCACTGGTGTGGTTGAGCAGACAATTCTCTTGCTCGCCAAGCCGCATATAGGCCAACGCTTTCATGAGCCACACCTGGTGCGCCTTCTCGCGCCAGGCCGCAGGATCGATTCGGCGCAGGAGTTCTTCGAGACGGTCCAACTGCTTAATGCCATCCTCGACGCTGCCCGCTAAGACGAGCTCCGTGGCATATTTCGGCAGCAGCATCTCGAGCAGCCGGGGGTCGCTTACGCCTTCAAGCTCTACCTTGAGTCTTTCGGCTCGCTGCTTGTTGAGGAACGGGAGGTCTTCGGGATCGGCGGTCTGGGCAATGAGATCGAGCCGCTTTTCCATTGGCACATTCGGGGAATCATACGAAACTGCAGACGACGCCTCTGTTTTTACAGACGAGCGGCCGAATGCCCGGGGGGCGCCTATGGTCGCCGACCGGTTGTGGCAGGCGGAAAGTAAGCCCACAAATGACACAGAAAGCGCAAAACTCGCCAGTCGCGCAATCGCGCGGCCTAAACGCCGTTCGGGCGCGCAAGTCAGGCCGCATCCCTGTTGGATTGACCCGCTGCCACCTACCCGGAATTGAAAGCTCGAACACCGCGGGCGTATAATCGTACGCGCCGAGCCACTGATCTTACTTAGCATCAAAACTGCTGACGGACGAAACTACAGTGTGGAAACAAGTTGCAGCTTGATCCCGCTTGTTTGTCAGCTCACTGCGTTAGAGCCGCCATCGAGAGACACTGCTGCATTTAATATTTAGATATAACTAAACCATTTATATGTGCGCCACATATTTATAGATTAGTCCAGGTATAATTCTCGCCAGAATGCCAGGCCGGATGCGCACAACCCTATGTTAACGGGAGCGGCCGTCCAATCGAAAGCGACCGGATCTTCATCACGAATATCATTCATCGGAGGACGGAATTGAAACGAGACGAGGCCATTCATCTGGGTTTTACACTTATCGAATTGCTTGTGGTGATCGGGATAATCGCGATTTTGGCGGCTATTCTGTTCCCGGTGTTCGCACAAGCGCGGGAGAAGGCCCGGCAGACCGCCTGCATGAGCAACCTGCGGCAAGTTGGTCTCGCGACGCTGCAATACGCACAGGACTATGATGAAGTGATGGTCGGGACAGAGCTGGGCGAAAACCCGGAGTACTTCTGGGGAGAGATGCTGGAGCCATACATGAAGAGCCGCCAGATCTTAACTTGCCCTTCTACCCTTGCGCCCTTCTTAATCTCATCGCCGGTTCCCGGTTTTCCGCGGGGGATCAGCGTGGAGTGGTCATATAACTACGCGATCAACGACATCAAGGACGTCAGTGGCCGCTCGATTGGAGCCGCATTCGCGCACCAGGCCAGTTTCACTCGTCCGGCGGATACGGTGCTGATTCTCGATGGCTGGCCGGCATCGGTCGAGCCCGTGACTAACGAAGAGCGCCACGAAATGCGCTGGACGTGGGGACAGCGGGACGCGATCGAAAATCCGCTGGATGACGGGAACCCCCGCCATCACGAAGGCTTCAACCTCTTGCTCGCGGATGGCCACGCCAAATGGCGCAAGCGGGACCGGAGGCCGGATAATTCATTTTCCGGAGGCACCCGGGACATTGAATGGCTGGCTGCTCAGCCTTGACCGTAATTGACAGTTGAAAGATGTCGGGCGTATAATTCCCCGCGCCTTGCCACTCCTAAGAGCTTCACATTTAACACCGATGACGGACGAATCACCCGACAGCGTACCGGCCAAAGTTGAATTGCACCGCGGCCTCGATACCGGCCTTGCGGGCGATAGGCTCGATTGGACGGTCGGCTTTCTCATCGCCGTCTATGCGATCTTAGTTCGCGTTTATGTACTCCTGACAACACACAGTACGCACGAGGATTTTCTCATCACGCTGCGTTATGCCGAGAACATCGCTTCTGGACGGGGGTTTGTGTACAACGCCGGCGAGCATGTCCTCGGAACCACGACTCCGCTCTACACCCTTCTGCTCGCCATTGCCGCATGGATTCACCTGGACCCGGTTCTCGCCGGGAAGAGTGTAAACATCCTTGCAAGTGGCGCGACCTGCTATGTCATTGTCCGGCTGGGAGCTGCGGTTGGACGTTCGCGCGTGAGCTGGTTCGCCGCGCTGCTTTATGCTTCAACCAGCGCGCCGATCAACTTCAGCATCGGCGGGATGTAGACGGGGATCGTCACCCTGGCCGGTCTTGCCGCAATCCATGGATTCGTTACCCGCCGCAGCGCACTGCTCTGGATAGCGCTCGCGACGCTCATCCTACTGAGAATAGACGGCGCGCTGCTGGCGGCCATCCTGCTCGTCGGCTGGATGCGCCTGTATCACACCGCGCCGGTGCGAGGATTCGTACCGGCGGCCCTGATCGTTGCGCCCTGGGTCGTCTTCGCGTGGATCTATTTCGGATCGATCGTTCCTGCCTCTGTGACCGCCAAATTGATCGTCTATTCTCACACAATCCAGGGCAGCCTGCCGAATCTGGCCGAGTTCAAACGGCAGTTTATTGCCGGGGCGCCTCAGATTGTACTTGCACTCGGGTTTATCGTTGGAGTTGCCGCCGTATGGAGCAGTAGTCGCTCGCTCCGCGCGCCGATCGTCTGGTTAGCCGTTTATTACGGCACGATGTTGACTTCGAAAGTGCCGGCGTTCGGCTGGTATTTCGTGCCGCCTCTGCCGCTGTACTACCTTATCGCCGTGACCGGATGGGCAGCAATAGCGCAACGGACGAATCCGCTCACAGCCTCGCCGCGAAACTCAAGACTAGCATTGGCCGCGCTTCTAGTTCTTTCAGTTCCACTCACCCGGCGCATCCGGTCGGTGAGCCGGGACATAGCCCTGGCACAGAGAGTCGAAGATAAGGTTCGGCGGCCATTAGGAGTTTGGCTTCGCGGCCACGCGCGGCCGGACGAGCGGATCATGCTGGAGCCGATCGGCTATGTGGGTTACTACTCCCGCCTGCGGGTGCTGGATGACATCGGGTTGGTCTCGCCGGAAGCGCTCGAATTCTACCAGTCCGGATCGGCATACCCGCTGGTCGAGATGGCGCGGGAGCTGCAACCGGACCTGCTGTTGCTGCGGTTCGGCGAGCGAGCGCAATTCCTCGAATATCAGCGTTTGAACGGGGTCGATCCGTTGGCAGGATTTCGGTTCGTGCGCGCATGGCCCGATCCGGTTAGCGGCCCGATGTTCTTTCTCTATCACAGTGTGCTTAGAAGGGAGAGCGGCAGGAATTCGGAAAGCCGCGTGGTAAAGTAATCCCTGCGCGCAATGATGCGCGGCGAAAGGAGACCTGCCACGTGAATTTCGATCTGCTGAAGCGGCTGTGCGAGTGCCCGGGAGTGCCCGGGCGTGAAGAACAGATGAGAGCGATGGTTGCGGAAGAGCTGAAGCCGCTTTGCGATAGCGTTTCGCTCGACACAATGGGCAATGTGATCGGCCTAAAGCGCGGTTCCGGAGGACCCAAGGTAATGATCGCGGCCCACGTGGACGAGATCGGCTTCATGGTGAAGCACATCGACGATAAAGGGTTCATCCGCCTCCAGCCTCTGGGAGGATGGGATCCCCGCACGATGGTCGCCCAGCGGGTTTGGGTCCACGGGCATTCCGGCCAGACTCTCCTCGGAGCATTGATGCCCGCCACAAAGCCGATCCATTTATTGACCGCGGAGGAAGCGAACAAACCTCCGAAAATCGACGAGTTCTTCGTGGATCTCGGGATGACGCCGGACAAGGTCAAAGAGCTCGTAGAGCTTGGCGACATGGTGACGATGGCCCGCACCGCCGAGCAAATCGGTGACAACGTGATCAGCAAGACGCTGGACAATCGAGTCAGCGTCTTTATCATGATAGAGGCGCTTCGCGCCGTAGGGGATCACGCCTGCGAGATACAGGCGGTAGCCACGACGCAGGAGGAGGTCGGCCTTCGCGGAGCGACAACGGCAGCCTATCAGCTACAGCCTGACATCGGGATCGCCATTGATATCACCCTCGCGAACGATTTTCCCGGAACGTCGGATTACGATCAGATTACGAAGGTCGGCGGCGGCGCCGCGATCAAGATCATGGATTCCTCGCTTATCTGCCACCCCAAGATCGTGCGCCATTTCCGCGACGTCGCCGAGAAGCACAAGATCAAACACCAGCTCGAAATCCTCTCGCGCGGCGGAACCGATGCCGGCGGGATTCAGAGATCGCGCGGCGGCGTCCCGAGCTTTACCCTCTCGATCCCAACACGATATGTGCATACCGTGAACGAGATGGCTTCCGTCGCGGATATCGAAGCGACCATCGACCTCCTCGCCCGATACCTGGAGGAGGCGCACACTCGGGATTACGGATATAGCGGCGACCTTTGAATTCGAGCCGAGGTTCGAACTATCTCCAGCAACAAGAATTGCGGGAATAGCTCGCAACTTTTACTTCAATCTACGCTGCCGGAATGACTCTTATGCCCGGCAACCCCGTGTTCGGCAATGAGCTGCGCAAGACTCTCATCAGGCGGAAATCGCTTCTCTGTTTTTCGATCTGGGCGGGCGGCCAGGTTGCCCTGTTCTGGATCCTCGCGGAGCTCCCCGATCTCAACGCGCAGATATTCTCTCAATTTCCACTCATTTTGCTGCCGATCTACGCGCTCGCAGCGATGTGGTTGATTAGTTCGATCGACGGAGGTCCGTCGCCGCGCCCGTTTGCGCTCCAGAGCGTATCTGTTACCGCGTTGGGCGCGGGAGATTTGATGCACCTGGCAACGAGCATCGTTCTCACAATCGGGTTTTGGATACTCCTTGCAGTCGGACTCCGGTTCGATCCGGAATAGGAGAATGCGCATTTGTCCGTAAGTGACAACAAGGTCGCCATATTGGGAGCCGGGAGTTGGGGAACCGCTTTGGCAACGCTCTTGCAGCGATGCGAATCCGTGGTCCTATATGCGAGAAGTACGGGACTTGCGGACCGAATTAACGAGGGACGCGAAAACCCCCAATACCTGCCCGGAATCAAACTTGCGCAGAATGTGCGCGCGTCCGGCGATATTGGCGAGGCGATCCAAAATGCAGCGACGGTGGTATTTGCCGTGCCCTCCGTGGCCATGAGAGAAGTCGCAAGGCTGGCAGCGCCGCACCTCGGGCCTGCTAAACTGTTGGTTAGCGCCTCCAAGGGCCTCGAGGATTCGACCGGGCTGCGTATGTCGGAGGTTATTGAGGCCGTTCTGGGTAAGCCCGATTTGCGGATTGCCGCGCTATCCGGGCCGAATCTGGCGGTTGAGGTCGCGCGAGGAATCCCTACCGCAAGCGTCGCCGCTTCCAAATCGCCGGACACTGCCGGGGCATGCCAACAGCTCTGGATGGGGCCGGCGTTTCGAGTTTACACGAGCGCGGACCTGCTGGGAACAGAGCTGGCCGGAGCCATGAAGAACGTCATCGCGATTGCTGCCGGCGTTTGCGAGGGCCTGGGATTTGGAGACAACAGCCGGGCCGCGATTATGACCCGCGGACTCGCCGAGATTACCAGATTGGGCGTTGCGCTCGGCGCCCGGACTGAGACCTTTCTAGGCCTGGCCGGGGTGGGCGATCTGATTGCGACCGGCGGGAGCAGACTTTCTCGCAATTATCGCGCCGGCATAGGACTTGGACAAGGCAGGCCGCTCGGCGATATTCTCTCAGAGATTGGCCAGGTTGCAGAGGGCGTTCCGACGACGAAGGCCATCTGCCTGCTCGCTAAGCGGACGGGGGTTGAAATGCCTATCTCCGAGGCTCTGAATTCCGCCCTGTTCGAAGGAGCATCGGTGTGCGAAGCTATCACGGGCCTCATGCTGCGCCCGCCGAAGAGCGAAACAGGAATATGATCGATAGAACCATTCGGAACTATTGACGAGTTGGCCCAGGAGTGATACAATGCGCTTGGTTCGATCGGTTTCCCACTCAATCGCTACAATATGTCCGGCCATATCCCCCATTGTGCCGGAGCGTTCCGGGCGTTCGAATGCGCCCCTTAATCCTGGGGAGAATTCAATGAAACCTCTTGTCCGACTCATTCCTACGATCTGCGTGATTGCGTCGTGTGTTCCGTTTGCCGGATGCGGCAGCGGCGGCGGCGGCTCTACTGTCACGCGCACCGGCCAAATTTCGGGTCGCATTGCGGACCTGGCACAGTCGCGCGCAGTGGGCACTGTCACGGTCACGCTGGATGACTCTATGGTATCTGTGCCTGCCGGCGCGGATGGCAAGTTTACGCTATCCAATGTCTCTGTGGGCCTGCACACGCTCGTCGCACGGTCGTTTAGTAAAGCCGCGGCGATTGTCGCTGAGGTTAGCGAAGGCGAGCAGACCGACGTGGGTGACGTTGGCCTCAAGGATGCCGGGCAGATTAGCGGCCTGGTGGCGTCCGCCGCTACTCACGCGCCGTTGCCCGATTCGCACGTAACGGTTACGGAGATGGTTGCAGACAACTCGGCGACGATCCTCCCGCACCCGGTTCGAGGCGCCCATACGGACGGCAGCGGCAGCTACACGATTACGGGGATTCCGGTCGGCCAATATCTGGTCAATGTCTCACACGATGGTTACGATTCCATTTCGCTGTCGATCTTCGTGGTGGCAGGTTCAACTTCTCCCGGCGATGCGGCGCTTACTCCGGCTGCGCCTGCGTCAAAGGGGTCTATGACGGGAACCGTGTCTTTGATTGCGGACGATGGAACACAGCATCCGCTCGCGGCGGCGCTCGTCAGGCTCGCGCACAAGACGGACCCGCAACCCCTCAAACCGCTGCCGGCGAACATCGTTCAGATGGCACAAGGCGGGCAGCCGGTACTATTCCCAACCGATCGTCACGATAGGGAATTGTGTACCTTTACGGATGATAACGGAGCGTACACGCTTCAGGGCGTACCTGCAGGCGACTATGTCGCTGTGGCGGTCAGGCCCGGCTTGGAGCCGAACCAGAAACCGGTTACGATCCCCGCGGAGGGATCCGTAACTGTAGACTTCGCTCTCCATCTGCGAAAACCGCGCGTCGGTATCGTTCAGGGAGTGGTAACCGATTCGGGAACCGGCAAGCCGATTAAGGGAGCGCAAGTCGGCGTGATCTTGGGTATCGAGCCGTCCCCTCCTCAGACCGGCGACAACCGAAAGCCGGCTTCCGCGGAAGACGGCACCTCGTTCATCACTCCGATTGGCTTCGTGCTGCGCACCGAAACGGATGACACGGGCCATTACCAGCTTCGCGCTCCCGCAGGAACGCGGACAATCCGCGCCTTTGCGGCCGGTTATGACCATAAGGACAGCGCCGTAAACGTGCTCGCCGGAGGAAACGTTACGGCGGACTTTTCGCTCGTATCGAATGCGGGCAAGCAGGCTATACTGTCTGGCCACGTATACCGGAAGAACGGCGACAACAAAACGCCCGCGCCCGGCGCGAACGTCACGGCCGTCCCCGAAGGTGACTTACATCCCGGCATTGCAGCACAGTTCAGCGCGAAGACGAACGAGCTCGGTGAATACAGCCTGACCTTGCCGGCTGGTAACTACACCATTCGCGCCTCCACCGACAATGCCATTTCCGATGCGACCACAATACCGGTCACTCACGATACGACGGCGGATATCGTTCTCACGCGAATTGTCGGTCCGCCGCCGGGCCCACCCGCATAGCCGGGCTTGAGATTCCGAATCAATACGGGCCGCAGTCCCATGGGCTGCGGTCTTGCTTTTGTAGTTGAGAACGAAGGAGCGGCACATGGTCGACATTCTGCACCGGGCGAGCCGCAGATCAATGCTGCAGGTTGAGGCGGAAAGCCTGGCGGGTGCCAATCTGGCCGGTGAGTATCTTATTCACGCCGATTTTCACGGATTGAATCTGACCGGCATTCTACTGCCGTTCGCCAATCTATCCGGGGCGGACCTTTCGCGGGCAAATCTGACTCGAGCCAACCTTCGCGGCGCCAACTTGACGGAGGTCGACCTAAGCGGCGCGGACCTCTCCGGCGCGATCCTCAGCGGGGCTACGCTCTCCTTGACTGTGCTGCACGACTGTATCAACTTACACAAGGCCGTCGGGCTCGATTCGATCCACCATCGCGGGCCGTCTGAAATCGACTCCAAGACGCTTGCCGCAAGCGCGGCGAGACTCCCCTACATATTCCTCCGCGGCGCAGGCTTTACCCGTTCAGAAATCGTGGATATGCAGCGGCAATTTCCGGACCGGATCGGGTAGGGCGAATTCGTTTCCCACTCAAATTGGGCCTTTCGGCCTATTGATCCTTTGGGCGCTGCGTGATACCGTTTAGGGTCTTCTTCGAGTGCGGACTTCACTTTCATCTATGCTTTGCGCGTCCGGAGGTTTTTCAGATGAGAAACTACATGCGGATTATTGCCGGGCTTGTGGCTCTGCTTGCTTTTGGGCTGGCCGGATGTAACAGTCCCGGCGTTAGCGTATCGTCCGATGGCCGCCAGGTCGCAGTCAGCCACCAGGGCAGCCTCTACGTGGCTGACATCGAGCATGAGAACTGGCGGAAAGTGGCGATCGAAGGGGCCTCTGCGTCCGAGCCCCTCTGGTCCCCGGACGGCCGGTATGTTGTGTTCGAGGTATTCACAACCGAGCCTGTTGCGTCGACCGAGCAGCAAGAAGAGACGGAGCTCAAGACCATACAACATGCCGCGCTCCACGACACGGCTACCGGTGCGACCGACACGCTCGCCGAGAACGTAGGGCCGCCATTTCTATGGAAGAGCGATGGGAGCGGCTTCGTGGCTCTTCGGACTGGTGAAAAGACTTCGGATCTGGTCTTGTTTGGCCTCGACGGGGCCGAGAAGTACAGCGTGCGCTTGACGGAGGGAATACATAGTCCGCGGCAACTGTGCTGGATCCCGGGCGAGCACGATGTGGCATTCGTCGGCACGCACGCCGTCGAAGATCTTACTTGGCAGGATGTCTATCGAACGCGGGGATCCGAAGTCGAGAAGATGAGCGACTCCGGACTCGTGGATGGTCTCGGCTCTTCGCCCGCCTCGAAGCTGATGGCCTGGATGGAGAGCAGCGCCGATCCGAACGGTATCTCCCTTGCGCTGCGCAGTTACGATCCGAGATCCGGCTCGATCGGACGCTTGCCGTTTCCCAACCGGCCCGCCTTTTTGCGCACTTCCGACGCGACAAGCGCGTATGTCAGCTTGGCAACGTTTTCGCCGAATCTGGCCCGCATCGCGCTGATCGTGTCGGTCGCGTCACCTGAGCCGCAGGACGGGGAACACAGCCATTACCAGGAATTCTGCTACTCGATCGAGACGAACGGCAGCGGAGTAAGCCTGATACGCCCGGGAGAAGTTGACCGCAAAGGCAGCCTTCACCCGGCGTGGTCGCAAAACGGACAGCGATTGTTACTGCTGGACACCGCTGGAGAAGAACCCAAGCTTCTCGTCTACAACGCCGACGGAACCGGAAAACGAATGGCTTCGCTTCCGAAGGATGAGACGACAACGGAATAGAAAACGATCAAGGAGAAGGTGGTGGTGCGAATACAATTGGTGAGTATTTCGCCGCCTCCGCCAGTCTTCGCCAGGACTTGTCGCCATATACTCCCGCCTTTGCGTAGTCGAACGGCTGGAACGAAATCTTCGCGGCGGGCGAACCCGGTCGTAGCCGGAAGTCCCCGTGTTCGGGATCGGCAAAGAGCGGGTCGCCAACTAACGAACCCTCGTCCTTCCCTGCCGCCTGCCATTGTTCGAATGATTTACCTTCAAATGAAATCGTCTTGCCGGATGCGTTCCAGTACAGGTTGCGATCCAGTTTTACGTTCGCGTCACCCCAATTGCCTGCAAAGAGCCCGCTTTGTTCCCAGTAGACGATGTTGTGGGAGAGCGTAAAGGACAGATGGTCTTCCACCCTGCTGCGCTGAAGCTGGCCGTCCATGCTGAGAGCCAGGATATTGTTTCGGATCACGTTCTCTCTACCGTAATGCTGGTGGTAGGATCCGGTCTTCACATTGTAGACCAGGTTGTTCTCCTGCACGATTCCGGTGCTGCCCTCGTCGTTATACAGTCCCCAGCCGCCGCGGCCATACTGGTCGTAGGAGTAGACGTCGTGAATGACATTATTGCTAACCGTCGTGCCCTGGCTCGGGCCGAGGGTATAGACTCCTCCCATGTCGCTAAGCACTCCCCAGCCCAGGTGGTGAATGTGGTTGAATTCGATCTTGTTGCGCTTGGCCGGACTGTCTGCATAACCCCAAACCCACCCGACTGAGATGCCCGTGTAGAATAGGTCTCCGATGTCGTTGTGCGTGACCTGGTTGTCGCCGCTGCTCCCGATCCAGACACCGATCGCACCGGCGTGCAGCCGTCCGCCCGCTCGAATGATGTTATTGTCCACGACGATTCGCCGGGTGGCATCTTCCGGTTTGGCGACGGCCCCTTCGCCGATGCGAACTCCACCCGCCCCCAGATCGCTTAATAGGCACTGCCGTACGGAACAATCCTCGCAGCCCTGCCGAAACCAGACGCCGTAGGTGCCGGCGTGTGCGACCGTGCAGTTCTCTAATCTCACGCTGCGCGCATAATCTGCCATGATTGCTGCCGGAATCGTATATTCCGCCTGGCCGTCGGCATGGCCTTGCGGCGGAGTAACGTATTGCGAATGCTGGAAAACAAGCCCCTTCAAGGTTAGATGCTCGATGGGCTTTCCCGCTTGGCCTTTGAGATGAATAAAAGCCGGTGAGACCGGGGCGACGAATTTAGTGCGTGAGATTTCTTCCCTGGGAAGCGGCCTATACGAAAGCGTCCCGTCGAAATCCAACCGCCATTCACCGGGATCCAACGATATGCCGGGAACGTTTTCCAAAACATATCGCTGGCGCGCACCCCACTCCATGAAGGGCCAGGGCGCGGGGCCGCTCGTGATCAGTTCATTCGAGCCACGGTCGAAGGCGGCCAAACGAAGTCTGGACGTCTCCCAAGACTGATACGCGATGAGGCGAATGTTCTTGAGTTGTTCCGCCGTTAGCCCTGCGAGCGGCGCGACATCCTCTCCGCGAGCGATGAACGCTCGATTGGAAAGATCGACCGGCTTGCCGGTCAGGGGGTCGTTTCCCGTGCCAACCTTGCTTTGTGTGTAGAAATACCACTTCTTCGGCCAGCGGACGGGCGTCGCTCGCCTGCCGTTTACCCAGAGCTGCTCGAAGCGCCAAGTTCCGGCCATGGCCTCCGGAAATAGAACCGACCAGATTCCATCCGGTCCCTTCTTCCAGCCCACGATAGCCCGACCGCCATCGAACACGGGCCTTCCGCCCGGCGCGGCCTCGTAGCTGATCGGGGATTGACTCGTGCCGGTGTCCTCAGAACCGAAGGAGACAGGTTCTGCCATAGGGTAGACGCCTGCGCCAAAAAGCACACGTATAGGACCACTTGCGCCGCCCTTTAACTTTAGGCGTCGAACGGCATCCCGTGCGCCCGCGAGCGAGCGAACCGGTCCGTCGGAACGCTGGCGGTTGGGCGCTGCGGATAGGCCGGTCCAGGAGTCGTTTCCACCGGGCGAAGCGAAAAGTGTAGTCGAACTCGCCGGAAGGCTCATACACCGCGCAGGCATTCCGAAAATGACGACTGCGGCGAGCAGTTCAAATCGAATTCGCATGATCTCTCCAATCGATATGGTTCAGTCTATTTAACGTCGCCAAGTCGATGGATGTTCTATAAACGTGGAAGTTGCAAATTGCTGTGAGATTCGCATGATCTGAGCCTGTAGGGATGAAGCATTCGCGCGATCAAGTTGCGATCGTTTTGGCGGGTTTTCGTGCGAATGCTTCATCCCTAACCTCCGTATGTACAACGATACTTTGAATCAATCGGATAGGAATCACCTAGGTCGTTCCCGAACCTGTCTCGCATGAAGATCACGAATATCCGCGTAGTCGTTACCTGCCCCGGCCGGAACTACGTTTTCGTCAAAATCCTCACGGATGAGCCGGGGCTTTGCGGCGTCGGCGATGCCACCCTCAATGGCCGTGAATTGGCGGTGGCTTCGGCGCTGAGGGACCACATCGCCCCACTGCTGGTCGGCCGCGATCCCGGCCAGATCGAGGATATCTGGCAGACCATCCACCGGGGAACCTATTGGCGCGGCGGCCCCGTGCTCATGACCGCATTGGCAGGGATCGACCTCGCCCTCTGGGATATCAAAGGCAAGCGCGCCGGAATGCC
>JBGPOG010000004.1:0-26005 GCA_041487935.1 Chthonomonadia bacterium
AGGTACAGGCACTCCACCGCCGCCAGTTGGATCTGGGCTTTGTGCGACCGCCTCTGTACGATACACTCCTTGCTACGCATTTGTTGCTGCAGGAAGAATTCGTGCTGGCGCTGCCGAAAACGCATTCGATGGCGCGCCGGTTGCAGGTCACGCTCTCGATGCTGGCGGCTGAACCGTTCATTCTCTATCCGCGTCATCTCGGGCCGGGACTATATGACCCGGTTGTCAGCGCCTGCCAACAAGCCGGATTCAGTCCGAACGTGGTGCAGGAAGCAACGCAGATGCATACCATCCTTAGCCTGGTGACGATCGGACTGGGCGTGGCTCTGGTTCCTGCGTGTGTGCAGGCGCTGCAATGGCAAGGCGTTATCTACAAGAATCTGGGGCCGTCTGCGCCGCAAACCAGCGTTGCGCTGGCCTGGCATAGAGACAATCGTTCCCCCGCATTAACGGCGTTGCTCGGTCAGGTCGCCGTGGCAAATTGGACTAATACCCGTGCCCTTCGGTGACCCCGCTCACCTTCCCCCGAAACGACCTGAACAGATACGTGAAATACCCCACAGCCAGCGCCATCGCCGGAATCCACCAGTAGAGTCCAACTTGCTGGGAGATGATGCTGGCTGGGGAACTCCTAAGCCTTGGTCCTCAATAGCGAATGTCCGCTGTTGTTACCAATCCCAGTGATCCCGTGAATATCTCTTGACGGCCCCATGAGCGAACGCTATACTTCACGTAATCCATTGGCTGATCGGAGGAAGCTCTCTTGGCACTTCAGTTTTTTTCCATCAAAGCACTTCATAATCTAGAACCCGGCAATCTGGTCTCCATTCGCGGATGGGTGAAAACACGGAGGGATAGCAAGGGAGTACATTTCGTTCAAGTGAATGATGGGAGCTGCTTCCAAGATATTCAAGCGGTGATAGAAGAGGGAGCCTTGCCGGACGACACCTTGCGTCAACTGACGACCGGCGCGTGTGTCGAGCTTAACGGCGAACTCGTCGAGTCGCCGGCATCGGGACAAGCGGTAGAGCTCAAAGTCCGGGGAGCTCTGGTCTACGGCGAGGCCGATCCGGCCACATACCCCCTTCAGAAGAAGGGGCACACGATGGAGTTTCTGCGAGAGATTGCCCACTTACGGCCCCGCTCGAATACGTTTGGGGCGGTGGCACGAGTTAGGAACGCCCTCTGTTTTGCAATCCACTCGTTCTTCCAGGAACGCGGTTTCCTTTACATTCACACTCCGATCATCACCGCATCGGACTGCGAAGGCGCCGGGGAGATGTTCGGCGTAACGACGCTGGACCTCTTAAACCCGCCCCGCACTAGGGCTGGCGAGATTGACTTCGAGAAGGATTTCTTCGGAAAGCCGGCATTTCTCACGGTCAGCGGGCAGCTCGAAGCCGAGATATACGCGCTCGCATTGACCAATGTTTACACGTTTGGCCCCACGTTTCGCGCGGAAAACTCCAACACTCCGCGCCACCTTGCCGAGTTCTGGATGATCGAGCCTGAAATGGCATTCTGCGACCTCCAGTGTGACATGGCGCTTGCGGAGGAGTTCTTAAAGTACATCATCCAGTACGTCTTGAACCACTGCGAGGCGGATCTCAAGTTCTTCAACGACCGTGTAGACAACACGGTTCTGGAAACCCTGGAGCACGTGGCTTCGTCGCGATTCGAACACGTGACCTACACAGAAGCGATTGAGATTCTGGAATCGGCCAGTCGTCAGTGGGAATTTCCGGTGCTCTGGGGATGCAACCTACAAAGCGAGCACGAACGGTTCCTTGCCGAGGAGAAATTCAAGAGACCTGTGATCGTGACCGACTACCCGAAAGCGATCAAGGCTTTCTACATGCGCGCGAATGATGATGGGAAGACTGTCCGCGCGATGGACGTGCTCGCTCCACGAATTGGCGAGATTATCGGCGGCAGCCAGCGGGAAGAGCGGCATGATGTGCTGCTGCACCGAATGCGCGAACAGGGGATACCGCAGGAGCCGTACTGGTGGTATCTGGAGCTTAGGAAGTACGGAACTGCGCCACATGCAGGCTTCGGATTAGGCCTGGAACGAATGATGATGTATATTACCGGCATGAAGAACATTCGCGACGTAATACCGTTCCCGCGAACACCTGGAAGTGCGGAATTCTAGGCGCGGCGTTTCGGATTTGTGCGGCCACGTATCCGTTCATAGAACTCTATGCCGCTTAGGGGTTCGATTCCCAATTCGGTATCCCATCGAGGCCTCAACTCACACCGTTGAATAGGGGAATCGGTCCTAATTGCCCAGTGCGCTAATATCCGTGATCGCCCGTTTCGACTTCCACCTTCCCCCGAAACGACCGAAACAAATACGTGAAGTACCCCACAGCCAGCGCCATCGCGGGAATCCACCAATAGAGTCCCACCTGCTGGCCGATGCCGCCGGAGGACGCGTTGGTTACGTTCAAGGTCGAGGCCGGGTCGAGAGTGGAGATAAGGAGGTTGGGATATACGCCGGAAGCCGTGGCCGCGAGCATGAAGAGAAGGACGCCTGCCCCGGATAGGAATGCCGGAAGCTCGCGTTTGGAACGGATTGAGGAGACCAGCATTCCCGCGCAGACCAACAGTCCGGCTACGAGCGGCCAGGTGATGGGCCTGGCGAGTATGTTCGCATAGATTACTGGACGGACCTGTTCCGTAGCGATTGTTGCCAGGATTCCGAATACCAGCGCGGCCAGCCATAACTTTTCCGCGGCTTTAACAGAGCGTTCGTTGACGGGGCCGCTCGTCTTCCAGGCCAGGTAGAGCGCGCCGTGGCCCGCCAGTGCAAACAGGGTGAACAATCCGACGAGCACGGTATACCAATCCAGTACTCCGGGGTTTGGGCCGGTTCGGAAGTCGGTGAATAGGGGGCCGGAAAAGAAGCCATCCGGCGTGAGTGGGACGCCGCGGATTACGTTTCCTAGCGCTGCACCGAATACGATGGAGAGCAGACTGGACGACAGGAAGAAGGCGCCATCCCAGAAGCTCTTCCAGAGTGGATTGGGCTGGTGGGATCGCAGCTCAATGGAGAGACCGCGAAGGATGAACAGCCAAAGGACCATCATCAAGGGCAGGTAGAAGCCGCTGAATCCGGCGGAATAGGCTTTTGGGAATGCAAAAACCAGCACGCCGCCGCTGGCGAGGAGCCAGACCTCGTTGCCGTCCCAGACAGGGCCGATCGCCCGCAGAACGGTCTTGCGCTCGTCGTCGGTCTTCGCGACGAACAGGTGCAGGATTCCCGCGCCCAGGTCGAATCCGTCGAGAACGACGTATACCGCTAACATCACTGAGAGAATTATGAACCAAACAGTCTCCATAGAGCGATTCCAGTTTGTGCCGCTGTCCTTGTCCCGCAGGGACAGAAGATCGTAGCCCGGCATTTCCAATGCCGGGATTCTTGGACCGCGATGAAACGCCAATGCGATTCCCGCCAATGAATTGGCGGGCTGCGTTCTTTCATCCTTGATGGATGCACTCTGTGGTCAACCCTGGCCCATGCGCAACCTCACGTAGGACAAGATAAAGGAATAGCAAGCCGATCACCAGGTACATCCCCATAAACCCCAGCGAGCTGAACGCAATGCTGCCGCCGCTGACCATTGGCGACGTGCCGTCCGCAGTTCGCTGGAGACCGTAGACGATCCACGGCTGCCGGCCCAACTCGGCAGTCATCCATCCTGCCGTAGTCGCAATATATGGGAACGGAAAGGCGAGCATTAGAATCCACAGCATCACACGCGAGTTCTCCAGCTTGCGTTTCCACATGAGCAAGGCTGAGACCCCCATCAACAGGATGAAGAGCGTGCCCAGGCCCGCCATGATGTGATACATGAAGTACAGGAGCTCCACGTTGTCCGGCCATTGGTCGCGCGGGATGTCATTGAGCCCAACTACCGTCGCGCCGAAGCTGCCGTAGGCCAGGAAGCTCAGGACGCCAGGTACCATGACGGGATTATCGAGTTTTCGGTTCTGCACGTCCGGTTGTCCGATGATGGCCATCTCGGCGTGGTCGCCACTCTCAAACTTACCTTCCATCGCTGCAAGCGCGGCCGGCTGGTGTTTGGCGACTAACTTGCCCTGGCCGTCTCCAGTAGGGAAGAGCTGAATCGCGCAGAAAACCAGGCCGACATAGACTGCCATCTTGAGGGATGCTCTTGCATGATCGACGTGAATGCGCATTAGCATCCAGTATGCCGCGACCGCTGCGACGACGAATGAGGCTGTGACGACTGCGGCGCTCATGTTGTGCGCGTATTGCCAGAACGCCCAGGGGTTGAGGAGGTAGCCCCAAAAGTGCGAAAGCTGGAGATCGCCCTTCAGCCCGACCGCGAATCCGACCGGATGCTGCATGAAGGCGTTTGTTACGATGATGAAGTATCCCGACAGCCAGGAACCCAGCCACACCATGACGGCCGAGAACATGTGGGCCCTTGGGCTGAGGCGTTTCTCGCCGTAGAGGAAGAGGCCGAGAAATGCCGACTCTGCAAAGGAGGCGAACATGCCTTCCATTGCCAGCGTCATTCCGATGACGCCGCCGGAGAAGTTGGAGAATCGTCCCCAGTTCGTGCCGAACTGGAATTCGAGCGGGATGCCGGTGACCACACCGAGCGCGAAGTTGATTCCAAAGATGCGTCCCCAGAATCGTGCGGATTCGTGATAAGCGGTATTCCCGGTTCGGTAGCCTGCAACCTTGAAGAGCACGATGAGCAGCGCCAGGCCCATCGTGAGCTGAGGAAACAGATAGTGGAAAGTCGCAGTAAAGCCAAACTGAAACCGGTTCCAGGCCAGGGCATCCATAAGACGGGCCCTTCACGCAGACGGTCTAAAGATAGATACCTGCCGGCGCAATGTGAATGCATCCCCGATTGGCGGATTCACTTCTGCAGCGTAATGGCGGCTATCTTGATATCCGGATTGTTCGGAAGCACGATCGAGGACAGTTTCTTTGCCTCGCCGATTTTGATGACGTAGTGATAAAGCTGGACGGGCTTGTCGCTTGCCTCACTTGACGGTGTGTGCGTTCTGCGAGCCCGGAAGGCGATCTCTTCGCCGCGGCCCGGCGCTCCGTCCCAGCGGCTGACCGGGAAAGACGTTAACTGTTGCGCACCGTCGTCGAATTGGATCGTGAACGCTCCCGGCGCGTCGTCCTTCGTCGCGGCGGCAAGAAGGTGAATGGCGGTAAAGACTTCAGGTTTTGCGTTCTTCGCAATCAACGGAACCGTCTGCCCGATGCACTGGATGACGTTTTTCTCTTTATCACCCTTCGGACCCCATTTGAACGCAAATCGGCGAGGGGATTCGATTCCGTTTCGGTTTGCGGGCAGCCAGAGTGTGCTCGGTGCGGACTCTCCGGTGGCAAATGGCGGAATGAGCTCCGAAGGCAGCGTTCGCCCGGTGCCGTCGAAGTTGCCGTCGCCTCGATTCAGGTCGCTGGAGATTCCGTCCAGGTTAAATGACTTGCTCAAATCGACATAAGTGGTCTTCCCGTGGACAACCTCTATCTGGTGGAGCATGGTTTCCGACGGACGCGACGAGGGCAAAGTGGATATCCACGCGTCCCCGACCTTCAGGTCCCAAACCAGCCAGTATGTCCCTTCATTAGGCGGCGCTGTAATCCATGCAAGCATGTCGGGGGCCTCGGCGCCAGGTTCCAGATCCTGTGTTAATGGGGTCGTCTCGTCCTCCCAGACGGCCTCGACTCCATCCAGGTAATACCAGTGGTATCCGATTCGGGTGACGTCCTTCTTCCAGGTTTGCGGGCCGTTGTTGCGGATGCCGATTTTGACGGGAATTCGCCGGTTCCCCGGCATCGTCGTTGGCGTAACGTCGCGGATAAAGACGGCTCCGGCGTCCGACTCCACCAGGGCAATCGTCTCGGGATCCGTTACTGCGCCTGAATCGCTAGCGGATGCGCCGGCAACCTCCCAGCGAATCTGGTATGTCCAATCGTCCGTTTGCGACCACGGCGGCAGCGGTGAGCCGCCGGCCTGTGCGAAAGTGATCGGCACGGTTACCGCGACCGTCTGGCCGGGAGGAACATCGGATGGGATTTCGGCCGAGGCGTCAGCCATTGGCAAAGTGTTGTCCGCGCCGGATTGAGCGGCCGATTTGGCAAGGCGCGCGGTAACTCGGTCGCCTCGCTTCCATGGCGCTGTGCCGTCGTTTCGAAGGGTCACGCGGACTCGATACGCGCCCCCGGTTTCCAACGCGCCGGGCAGGTCGTTCTGAACGACGGACGCCCCGTAGTCGGACCCATTGGCTGCGGATTTAACAGTTATGGGAACGGTTAACATCGTTCCGCCGATGCCGCCGAATAGGGCGGTGACGTCGCCTTTCTTGCCGATCTGCGCCGCATCGATTACCAACGAATAGTCACCCGGGGCTGTGGGCGCAACGACATCGAATGAATGATTGACCGACTGGCCAGGTATGACAGCAAACTGGAGCGGAATTGTGGACGATGAGCCGCGCGAAGGTGAGCCTGACAGCCAGCGGTATACTAGCGCATTGGTCTCTGGCGTCCAGGTCGATGCGCCCGCATTGGCAATCCGTACGGTAATCCGGTATTTCGACCCGGACGCGACCGAATTCGGGATGTCGTGGTTCAAGAATTGCGCCCGCCAGGGCTGATTACCGGCGAATGCCCGCGAATAGACCCGCGTCTGGTCCACGAACTGGACTCCATATTCTAGCGAGGGTGCAATTTCGCTGCCCTCGTCGAAATCGTTCCATCCGTCGAGAAAGACCCAATCCGGCTTCTTGGCGAGCGCTTGCCTCCATTCGTCCCGATAGGTATTCCCATCGTCCCGGGAGCGGAAGGATTCCGCCGACGCCGGATGACGGAGGTCGTCGGACCCAGCGCCGATGGCAGCCGACTTGATCCAACCGCCATCTTCCATTCGGAAACCGCGGCCATGCGTGTCTTCCACATATCCGTCGAGCTTGGCATGTGGCTTGAAGTCCGCTCCACCGAGCACGATCAGGTCCGCACCGAAGTCAGTCAAGAAATGCGAGCGGCAGTAGTCGACGAATGAATCATCGAGACCGGCAAACCCGGATGAACTGTTGAGAATAACCAGATTCGCTAAATGGGATCCATTCTTTTGATCGAGCTGAACGGACAGTCGAAAATCGCGCGGGACGAGATTGTAAAACTCCTTGATTGTACGATATAGCGCCGCCTTCCCGGCTTCCTGGCGAAGATCGATCTTCTCGCCGGTCTTCCCGCCAAACGAGGATGTGTCCAGATAGAGTCCCAGGAGGGGATATTCGTATCCGGAATTCCGAAGCGATTTGAGGGCCGCGGACATAACCATCAGTCCTCTGCGGGCATACCCGTGGCTGGATTCCTCGTCCGTTCGGAAGACCGGCAGTGCCACGTCGATTCCGCTGCGTCGCATTTCGTAAAGCTGGTTGCGGTGCCAGTCCAGGCGGTCGTAAGTCATCCAGGGACCATCGCCGGACATCGGGTGATTGGCGAGAATACTGGCGCCGTCATCCGTGCGCACAGACTGAACTGGGGATGATTTGCGCGTATCATTCTGAAACGAATATCTGAAGAGAGAGAGCACCAGACGTGGAATAGGCTGTGGGTTTCTCGCCGGAGCGACAACCGTCGACGAAGCCCTGATCGGAATTGGCGCGGTAGCCGGTTTGAGATTCGTTTTTGGCCTGATGCGCGCCGTTGCCAGGCTCGGTACGAAACTTGCGCTGCCCGTTCCGGCGGTGGTTTCCGCGAAGCCGAAGGCGGTCAGGCCGTTCCATTCGCTCGGGCTGAGCGCACCGTCTATCAGCGGCTTGTTATTGATGACCCGCGCCACGACTTTCGCCAGAGGCGCGCTCGCAACAGAGCGCGCCGGGGCATCGACGAAGATAGCCTCTGCCCAGAGGCTCGGATTCTGAACGTCGTCCGGTGATTTTACCGTAGGCGACAGGCTCACGATTGGAGAGGTGCCCTTGGCCGCGCTATAAGCGATCACATTGAACCTGAATTGCTGTCCCGAAGTTGGAGCGCCGCCAATCTCGGCCCACGGAATTGCCAACTCTACCATGTAACCCGTATCCGGTCCACCGTTCTCGCCAACCTTGCCACGGGGAGTGATTCCATACTTAAACGTGATAGGACGTCCTGAAGAGTTCTTCAAGAAATCGTCCGGTTTGCGCAGGGGTGTCGCATCCGTGGACCGGTAGAGCTGAACGCCTCCCGCCACGCTCACCGCCATTTCGATCGAACGCTTGGACCGCTTCAGTCCGGCCGGTTGGTCTTCCGCCTGGAGAAATACCGCAATGGCGTCGTCTAACGTGGGATCGCCGAACAGGCCTGTCGTCGTCCCTGCGAGAGCCGGTTTGTCGACAACGGCCGCAAGATAGAAGAACTCGTCATCGAAGGAGGTGTAGCAGACGATTTTGCTGCGGGATTGGGAGCGCGCGGGACCTTGAATAGAAACAAAAACAATTAATATATTGAGCAGCAAAATACCGGCTGCGCGAGTCATCCGAGTACTAGTCATCAAAGTCAATGGACCTCATTGGCCGATTATCGCCGCAACACCTGTCTTCGGATACTGTCATGGTCTGACGGTAAGTCCATTCGCCGCCGCTACCCTCGCCAGAACAATGTCAGTTGTTAATAGGCATTCAAGAGGTTTCGGGTTATTTGCCTCGATCGCCGAAGCGAGCTGGATTGCGTCGGCCGGTCTCAGGCCGTCTACCACGGAATGACTTGCCAGCAGCGCTCGAGCGTGTTGTAGTAGCGCAGTAGACATTGGGATAATCGTGTAGTTCGAAATGTCCTGTTCGAATCCGCTAATAAAGGCCTGCGCAATCGGCAAGCTAATAATCCGTTGTCGCGTAAGCCCATAGAATGCCGAAGGCATCTCGAGGAGTGTAATCTCGGAAATGATGAGATCGTCGCCTGGCAGTATCTCAGCCTGAATCCGAGGACTATCCGGCTCGTTTCGGTAGGTCTTGACCAGAGCAGAAGTGTCGACAAACTTTACGCCCACAATTCAGTCCATCCTGCGCTGCCGTATTACCTCATCGGATACGCTTCCGGAGTATCCGTCTTGGATCTTTCGCGTTTCATCCCAGTGGTATCGCTTTGGTGCCACGCTGTTTGCTTCAGGCTCATCATCGGGAAACTGAACGACAACCGGCACCTTGTGCTTAACGGGTGCTGGTTCATCAAGCACAACTACGTTGCCGTCATAATGGCCGCGAATCGGCTTCATCGCAAAACTCCTTCTGATTCATTATGACACTAAAACGGCGCCCTGCGTTCTCGCTGGGTGCCGTGGCATTAACACATATTTAATAATCAATGCCCAAGCAGATTCGCGCCACCTCCGTCGTCCTCGATGGTGAAATCCTTGTGAATCTTGAACTTGTCGCAAACGCTGCCAAGCTCTCCATCCGCCGAATTGCACGCTTCGGCAACCGATTTCGAAGCCGATCCACTGCCTGAGCCGCGCATTCCCGTGAGAATATCCAGAGCGGCTCCGGCATCGCCCCCCATCGCTTTATTGAATGCGCTCATTGCCTTTGAGATCGCGCCGGTCGTGCTTCCGAGCACTTCGTAATACTTGCCCTGAAGCTGGAGGCACGATTGCGGGGCCGGCTTGGACCGGAAGAGCTGCGCCAGATTCTGCCACTCCGTTGTGAATTCGTTTCCCATCTGTTGGAACTTCCTAACGGACTCGCGAGCCGACGTCTCAGGCTCGCCGCTTTCAATGGCGCTCTGCGCGCCCAGCGTCGTCATTTCCGGGCTCATCGCCAACAATCTTCCAAGCTGCTTCTTGCTGATCGTGATTCGTTGGCGTTCGATATCTTTCAGGAATTTCAAGTAGTCGATGACATCCACGGGATTGGGCGCCGGCGTGAAAGCGCCGCTGCGGTCCGTTACCGGTCCGCCCGGCTTTATTCGGGCGTTGATATCAAGAAGAGGCCCGCCTGTGCCGGTTACGCCGGGAGCATCTACGACACGTCCGCCGTTGCCGACACCCGCCGTTTTGCCGGTCAGATTCAGCGCCTTCAAACCGAATATCAGGGCGGCGATCAGGAGCGCCAGTCCGACTACTCCGGGTATCAGCCATCGGTTTCCGGCGGACCTGGCGCCGGCGCGGGTTATGACCGCCGAGGCCGATCCGGCGGCTGTGTATGCCGCGCCCACAGGAGTGCCGCACTTCATGCAGAATTGCGCCTGGCCGGGCACTTCGGCGGCGCAGCGAGCACACTTCAAGTGTTGATCCCTCCTAACGGCTGACGCAGAGCACGCCGCTGGTGGTCAGTTGATGGATAACGAACGGCGCATTACTTTCACGCATTTTCTTCAGTATACGTCAATATACCATTGGCCGCGCGGGTTGTCAAACGCATCTGTTGGCGATGAGGAATGCATCAAGTTTCTCGGAATCGTCCTCTCTAAGACCGGAGATTGCGACGCCGATCCTGTAAGACGGCTTCAGTTGCAACACTGGAAATGCCGCCCTCATGAGAAAGAAACCGATGGATCGTATAGATCAGTAGTTCTAGATCGAATGGCTTGTAGAGCACATCCCGCGCGCCGGATGCGAGCGCCCGTTCGCGCAGGAGCTCTTCTTCATACGCCGTAATGATGACGAAGCTAGTTTTAGGGGAAAGCTCACGAAGGTCCTTCAGGGAATCGAGTCCGCTGCCATCGGGAAGGCGTACGTCGAGGAGCACGAGCGAGAAGTGGCGAGACCGTAACGCAGCCGAGGCGGAAGCCAGATCTTCCGCGATAGTGACTTCGAATCCGGAGAGCCTCAGTTTTGCTTCGAGTATCCGGGTGAAGTTGTAGTCCTCGTCGACGATCAGAACAAGCGGCGGGTCGCCCATGAGGGCCCTCCCAGAAAACTTCACGATTGACCGGGAAACGCCAACATCGGCGGTACCGGGAAAACGACGACTGCCGATAAAGCCTGGGTTAATTACACCTCTATGGAGGCATTGCAATTATCGTGCCACACGGAGGGGTTATTGGATTTCGCTCCAGTTTTTGGCGTTACTTTTACTTGTAATTCTGAATTGTTCCGGGGAGTAGATCGGGAGTGAGGGTGACAGCAGTTCGGTCCGCAAGAACGACGGCGCGCTCGATTGCGTTTTCAAGTTCCCGTACGTTTCCGGGAAACCGATAGCCCATGAGCAGATCCATCGCTTCCGCGGAAACGGTTTTGATCTTTCGCCCGTTTTCGCGGCAATACTTTGCGAGGAAATGATCCACTAGCGCAGGGATATCCTCGTTGCGGTCACGAAGCGGGGGGACGAATATCTGAATGACTTGTAGACGATAGTACAAGTCGTCACGAAACTCACGATCGGTGACCGCTTTTTCCAGGTCTTTGTTGGTCGCCGCCACAAGCCGGACGTCAACTTTAATGCTCTTGGTGCCTCCCACGCGCTCGAATTCGCGCTCCTGTAAAACGCGGAGCAGTTTGACCTGGATGGACGGCGGTATCTCGGCGATTTCGTCCAAGAATAGCGTGCCGTGGTTGGCGAGCTCGAAGCGTCCCAGCTTTTGGGCGTTTGCTCCCGTAAACGCATTTTTTTCGTGTCCGAAGAGCTCGCTCTCCAGCAAAGTTTCGGTTAGCGCGGCACAAGAAACTGCGATAAACGGTTTGGTGGAGCGGGAAGAGTTATAATGCAGCGCCCGAGCAATCAGCTCCTTGCCTGTACCGCTCTCACCGCGAACGAGCACTGTCGCCCGGCTGTCGGCGGCACGCTCGACGACCTTAAAAACGTCCTGCATCTTGCCGCTGGCGCCCACGATGTTATCGAAGCGATAGTTTGTACGAAGCTGTTCCTTCAGGTAGACGTTCTCTTCGAGAAGGCTTCGGTTTTCCAGGGCCTGATTGACAAGGACGCGTACTTCGTCCATATCGAATGGCTTGGAAATGTAGTTGTACGCGCCAAGCCGCATTGCCTCGACCGCTGTTTTTATCGTTCCATAGGCGGTAATCATAATTGCCGCGCAGTGGGGCTGCAACTGTTTAACAGCGCGCAGCAGCTCTACGCCCGTCATGTCAGGCATGATGAGATCGGAAAGGAGTATGTCGATTTGGGTTGTAGAAGCGATGTCGACGGCGCGCTTACCGCAATCAGCGGTGAGAACGGTAAATCCGTCTTTTACGAACATTGCCTCCAGAACGCGCCGGATATTCGGTTCGTCGTCTGCAACGAGTATGGTTCGCGGATCAGTCATATAATTTGCCTTGCGGAATGCTCAGACGTCCGGAATAGTGGGCGCGCCGGGAGACGGCGCTGCGATCTGGCTCCGCGCAGGCGGCTCGCTAACCATTGGCCGGATTGGTAATGTGACGCAGAAGGCCGCGCCTTCGCCGATTTTGCTGATAACATCGATTGTCCCACCATGGTTTTCCACAATTTTGCGCACGATGGGCAATCCCAATCCGGTACCTTTGGTCTTGCTCGTGACAAACGGCTGGAATATCTCGTCTAACCGGTCCCCTGCGATTCCGACTCCCTCGTCTGAGAATGTCACCGAAACGGTTTCTTTGGAAGCATTGTGGCTTGTCGTGACTGATAGGCCGCCGCCGTTCGGCATCGCTTGGGCGGCATTGATGACGACGTTCCTCATAACCTGTTCGATCTGTTTTGGATCGCCGAGGATGTTCGGCAGCTTCACTTCAGGAGTGAATTCAAACCGGACGGCGTGGGCGTTCAAATATCCGGTGAGGAAGGTATGAGTCCGGTTCACAAGATCGTTCAGGTTGAGCCATCTGAGGTCTAGCTGCATGGGCCGCGCAAAGTCCAGCAATTCCGTTGTGATCCTAGAGAGAGCATTGACTTCGTCCACGATAATGTCCAGAAACTCGCGCAGCGGGGCCAGATCTTCATACTCATTGCGCATCAACTGGGCTGCGCCTTTGATGGAGCTGAGCGGGTTTCGCACTTCGTGGGCCATTTTTGCGGCGAGCTGCCCAATGTCGGCCAGGCGGCGAATGCGCTCCATTTCGGCTTCGAGCCGGAATTCGCGGGTGACGTCTTCCATGATCTGGACGGCTCCTTGCCGCTCTCCCTGGCGATCGATTAAAGCCGACTCGAAAACGTTGACAACCATTTCCCGCCGCCGTTTCGGATGGAGCGTTAGCTTGTACGCCTGGTCGGGTCTGCCGGTCTCAATCGCGCGATCCATGAGTCGGATCAGTTTCCTGGATTCGTCACTCGGGAGGCCGAACTGCTCTACCAGCGTCGCATAAGGTACGCCGCGGGTTGCGTCTTCAGAGATTCCCCAGAACTCTTCCGCCGCTTTGTTCCATCGAGTCACAATACGGGCGGTATCGACGACGACGACGGACGTTAGAATCGATCGGAGGATGTTGTCGGTCTGGGTCGCGAGCCGGTTCATCTCCTGGTAGCGGAGGTCCCGGTCTTCGTAGAGAGTCGCGTTTTCTATCGCAAGGCCCGCTTGTCCAACGAAGGTCGTCAATAGTTCCACGTCTTCGGATTGAATGATCCGGCCGGATGGACGGTTGTCAGCGACAACCACCCCAACGGTCTGGCCCTTCGAAATAATCGGTATCGCGGCAAACGCGTTTGTTCCAAGGGCGCGGGCATATCCGCGCATCGGCTGCAGCGCGTTGCGCGCATCGGTTTCGAAGATGGGCATCTGCTTCTTTGCGACGATTCCCACCACGCCTTCACCAGACCTTACCGGGGTGCGGGCAACCACATCCGGACGATACCCTCTCATGACGCGGACAACATACTTTTTGTTAAGCGCTCGGTCCTGTAGAAAGATCGCGCATCGATCGAACTTAACGACGTGGGTGATTCTATCCGCAACGACTTCGAGTAAGCTGCTCAAATCGAGGGTTGCAATGACCGATTGGGTCAAATCGGAAAGTGTAGACAGCTCGACAACACGCCGGCGGAGGTCACTGTAGAGCTGCGCGTTAGAGATGACCAACGCGGCCTGGCTGGCAAAGACCGAGAAGAGACGCAGCGAGTCTTCGTCAAATGCCGGCGCAGGACTGCGTCTTCGAATCGAGAGCACCCCCGTAACTTTGCCCTGTTCGTCCTTCATCGGAACGACCATGGAAGAGCCGATTTCGGCGCGCAACGCCACCCCGATCAGGCGGGGATCCGTCTGGGGATCGACGATCAGCATCGGCTCTCCGGTTTGTGCCACTGTTCCGGCAATGCCTTCCCCTAGCGCGCGCTGTGTTACGTGTACGACGTCTTCTGAGAGACCGTAACTTGCCGCGATGGTCAGCGAGTGCGTGTCCGGACTCAGCCGCATGAGAGAGCAGGCCTGCGCGCTCATGACTTTTGCGGCTTTTTCTGTGATGACTTCCAGCAGATGGCCTATTTCCATCACGTCCATGGCGCGGCCGATCTCGTAGATTGTGGAGACCTCGCTGATCCGGCGCTCAGCCTGTGCATTTAGCTCATGGACCCGCTCGTCCAGACAATTGCGGTCGAGCGCCATTCCGACTTGCGCTGCAATCGCGGGCGCCAGGTCGGTTAGTTCCTGAGTTGGTCCGTCAAAGACAAGCGATGCCTGGCTCTGGTAATCGATTGTCGATGGGATGGTCGTGCGAAGGATTGGTTCCTTGTTCGTAAGGGACGAGATGTGGCGGTTCGGGCGTTGCGCCGATCCGGCAAGGGCCCGCTTCTTCGCTGGGGACGGCTCGAACTCGATTCTGGCCGAGTTCGCGAGTCCGAATTCAGAAAGGAGGTCAGTTAACTTGTGGGCCATAGCGGCAGGCGTGCGCGCTTGAGCGATCGCCGCTGAAATCTCAACCATCACACCTATGTCGACAGATCTTGAACTCTTGATTTGATCCAGCGCCATCGTTATCCGGGTTCCTCCATGGTTCGTGCCATTATATCACAAGCGGGCATTCCAGGCGATGTTTGGGCCGCGCGCAAAATACCGGCCGGCTCAATGGCCGGCCGGTACTTGTCAATATCTGGAGTGGCAGATCCGGTTATGGCTGGCGGCGCTGTGGTGGCGGGAAATCGAATTTGGTTCCGAGCATTTCCTTCCACGCCTTCTTCTGATCGTCGGTCAGTACGGCTTCCAACTTTTCGTTGCTGGTTTTTTGGAGTTCTTGCATTTTGGCGCCGAGCTTCTGGCGCTCTTCTGGAGTCATGTTCTGGAAGTCGACTCCTTGCATGAGCCCCTGGCGCTCGGACTGTAGACCTTGTTGGATCGCTTGAATCTTCTTCTTCTGTTCATCCGTTAGCTTGAGTTGATCGGCGACTTCCTTGCGATTGAATGCCCCCGCCCCCTGCTGCTGAAGCTCAAGTTGGTGGAATCGTTTGATCTGAGTGGAATCAAGAATGTCAGCAACCGCCTTGCTCTGAGCCTCCTGGATTTTTGCAAAGAACTTTTGCCGCTCCTCTTGCGACATGTTTTGGAAGTCGACGCCCTGATTTGCCGCCCTCAACTCTTGCTGCTTTGCGTCGATCTTTTCGATTTGAGGTTGGGTCATCTTGAGCTCTTGCTGCACCTTTTCTATGCGGAGCAAACCCAGCCCGCCTCCGAAAGGTCCTCCTCCTCCAAACCTTCCCTGCCCCCGGCCCTGTCCAAACGCCGCTCCGGCTATAAGCATAACCGCGACGGCGGAACAGAGAATTTCCGTAACTTTCTTCATCATTCGTCCTCCCTCGTAGAAGCGTTGTCCCGATTCGACCGGAATGATTCACGTCTCATTCGAGAACAGCGTTGGACATGCCGGCGCCATTCCAAGAATAGTGGGGAACTTGCAAGATTCCGCTGCCCCGATTTATTCACGGGCATGGAGAGTTGCGGGCGGGACGCCCGCGCTCCGAGCCTTTCGCGAATAATCCGGGCTACGGGACATTCGCCTCAGGTCGCCAATTCCCAAGCGGAATCATGCCGGAAACGTGAATTATCCGGATGTCGATGTCAGGCGTGCCACAGGGCGAGTGCCCGCTGGCACACCAGTACTTGATTACATGGACGGAGCAGATTCTTCTTGGTAACCGGTGGAATCCGCCGGAAGGGTTCCACGTTGCGTATAACGAAGAGAAGTTAGACGGGACCGAGGAGGGGAGGCACGATGAAATTTCCAAAACAGCGCTTGAGATTTATGGAATCGTTTGACGGTCGGAAGATCGAAGGTGGATATTTGGTGCTGGACATCAAAGGGCTCGATATCGAAGGCGCGAATGCGCTCGTGGTCGAGATCACCGATATAGAGTCAGCGAGAGCTATCGGAGACCGCGAGCAAACCGCCAAAGACCGGGCGAGGGAGCTGCTTGGAGGGTGAAAAGAAGCAGGGAGGAGGGGGAGTAAAGAGCGTACGGGGAGTAGTGGGAGTAAGAAGAGTAAAAGGAGTAAAAGGAGTAAAAGGAGTAATGTAAGTAACGAGCTATTTGAAGGAATCGGCACACAGGTTGCGATCCACCTCCGCCCTAAACTTTCAGTGCCTCTCGCGCCGGCTACGATACTCCTCTTACTCTTCTTGCTCCCGTTACTCCTCTTATTCCTCCATCTGTTACTGCAGCTTTTCCGCCAAGTCGGTTGCTTCCCACGGGAACGCGCTGTTTCCGAAGTGGCCGTTCTTGGCGGTTGCCAGGTAGCTGACGCGGCTCGTATCCAAGAGGCCGAGTTTTTGGATAATCAGTCCTGGACGTAGATCGACCGCTTGCCGGAGCCGCTGCGCGATCCTTTCGCTGGGAATGGTATTCGTTCCGAATGTCTCTACAAAAATGCTGACCGGCTCCGCAACGCCGATTGCATACGCAAGCTGGATTTCACACTTCTCCGCTAACCCCGCGGCCACGATATTCTTGGCGCAGTATCTGGCTACGTATGCAGCGGAGCGGTCCACTTTCGACGGATCCTTGCCTGAGAATGCTCCTCCGCCGTGCCGCGCGTAGCCTCCATAGGTATCCACAATGATCTTGCGGCCGGTAACGCCTGTATCTGCCTGCGGACCGCCGATGACGAATTTGCCGGTCGGATTCAGGTGGTATTTTACGTCCCCTTTGTCGAATTGGGCAAATTCCGCCAACACAGGGCGTACGACGTGCTCGCGTACTCTGGCAGCGACATCTTCCTGCGTGAGCGTTTCGTCGTGCTGGGCTGAAAAAACGAGTGTGTCGATGCATTGCGGCTTACCGTCGACGTATGCGACGGTCACTTGCGATTTTGAGTCCGGCCTGAATCCCAGTTCCGGATGGGCTCTCCTGATTTCCGTATATTTGGCGGTCAATCTATGGGCGATGGTAATTGGGAGGGGCATAAGTTCGATGGTTTCGTTGCACGCATATCCGAACATCATGCCCTGGTCGCCCGCGCCTTGCTCCTCGATAGACCCGCGATCGACGCCCATATTGATATCCGGCGACTGCTTTTGGATTGCCAGCATTACGCCGGTTGTGTGCCCGTCGAAGCCATAATCGGTGTTGGTATAACCGACGTCGATAATCGTCTGCCGGACAACGTCCGCGATCTCCACGTAGGCGTTCGTTGTCAGTTCACCACCGACCACCGCCAGCCCTCTCGTTAGAAAGGTCTCCAGCGCGACCCGGGATTTCTGATCCTGTTTAAGCAGCTCGTCCAGGATTGCGTCGCTAATTTGATCGGCGAGCTTGTCAGGGTGTCCTTCGGAAACGCTTTCCGAAGTGAATAGGTTGAATTCAGACATCTAATTGATCCAGTTCCTTTCCGCCGGCCGCTTAGGGCCGCACGAAGTACTTTCGCGCACTATAAACGCAAAAAACCCCTTCCCGCAAGGAAAGAGGCCCCTTTCGACGCTTTCGCGTCAGCGCGCCCTTATCTTGCCCCTACGGGCCCGGAATTAGCACCTGCCCCGGTTGGCGCCGGGGTGGTTGTTGTGGCTTCATAGGGCCGGTCCCTCCGCCACTCTCGATAAGACTGTCCTATTCAATTGTCAGGGGTAGATTATCATAACGGATTGCGGAATGTCAAGGAGCCGGCGGCCTTTACCGTAGTTTTTGCAGGCGATAATTTCACGCCATGCGAATTACTCATCGGATTCTTCGAGTGGATCTGCCGGACTCCGATCCCTTGGCGCGTGTCTTCGTCTTTTGTCGTTTACTAGTACCAATAGCAGGGCAGCCGATGCCCCAATCGAATCAATGAGGACGTCCGCAACTGCGCCGGTCCTGCCGGCGACAAAATACTGGTGAAGCTCATCGGAACACGCATAGCCAGTGCTTAGCGCGAGCGCTTTCAGCGCCCAATCGAAACCAATTCTTGGCCGGCCGTTACGCTGTGCACGAACAGCCAGCAGGGCAAATATGAAATACTCGCTCAGGTGGCCTAGCTTGCGCACCAGCAAGTTCAGCAGGCGCGCACGATCGGCGGAAAGGCGCCCGGCCCCGCCGGGAAAAATCCACTTCAGAAGTGATTCAAGCACTCCCAGCGAGTTATCTGGGATTCCAACTCTACTCGACATTATGAAGATTACTCCAGCCCACACAATCAGGGGTCCTAAGTAATTTACTCGTTGGAACAGGCTGCTTTTGCCGGAGTTGGCAACGTTCGCGGGATTTCGTGTTTCGATCGGGATTTCCTTCATGGCCAGGTCAAGCAGATTACGGGTCGCTTTCGTTCGTAAGAATACCATGGCTAACAACACGCATCGGTAAGCCGCGCCGGATTACTCAATATGAGTTCACAGGAAACCGATCTTCGAGAACCCCTCAAGACAGGAACATTCGCAGCCCTGAGGAGCCGCGACTTCCGGCTGTTCTGGATCGGCGCGTGCGTGTCGTTTGTTGGAAGCTGGGTTCAAATCGTAGCCATGGGATGGATGGTCTACCGCATGACCGGATCCAAACAAGCCCTCGGCTTGATCGGTCTGGCGGGTGGCTTGCCGACGACCGCCCTGATGCTTTTCGGCGGAGTGATCGCGGATCGACAAAACAAACGCGCGCTGGTGCTCGGAACGCAGTCCGGGTTCGCGCTGACGGCATTCGCTCTCGCGATTCTGTCGTGGACCGGGACGATCGAGCTCTGGCATATCATCGGGCTCAGCTTTGCAAACGGCGTTCTGTTTGCAGTTGACGGACCTGCGCGCCAGGCCATGGTGCGAGACCTGGTGGGCGACGACGATCTAGCATCCGGCGTTGCGCTGCAGTCGGCTGCCTTCAACCTCGCCAGGGTCATTGGGCCGGCGATCGGCAGCCTGCTCTACGGCGCGGTCGGGCCGGCCTGGTGCTTTTTTGTGAACGCTATCAGTTTCCTCGCCATTATTGTGGCGATTCTGGCGATCCGCCAGGACCTAACGCAGCGCGGCGACGCTCAAGGCTCCGTCTGGCACGGCTTCTTGGAGGGTTTGCGATACCTGCGGTCGAATCGGCAGATGAAAAGCGTGGTTGGCTTAACCGGCATTACCAGCTTGTTCGCCTTTTCGGCATATACGACGCTGATGCCGGCCATCGGGCATGACAATCTGCACGTTTCCGAACATGGTTATGGGATTCTCTTTTCTGCTGTGGGTATCGGGTCTCTAGTCGGCGCTGGGCTCGTGGGGAAGTACGCGGAGGCCGCGCGTCGCGGAGCTTTGATGCTGCTCGGAGCGTTCGTTTTTTCGATTGCTTTGTTTGCGTTGGCATATTCCCGGTCGCTTATGACGGCGCTGCCGCTGTTCTTCTTGCTCGGCGCGTCGGCGATTGCTCAGTTGGCTACCGCGAATACCTTGACTCAATCGCTGGCGCCGGACGCGCTGCGAGGACGCGCGGTGTCTGTGCACATGTTTGCAATGGCCGGGTTGCAGCCGTTTGGCGCGATGCTTGCGGGCATTATTGCGGATCGCTGGACATTGGCGGCGGCTCTCGCATTAGCTGCAGTCGTTCAGGGATTCTACATCGTTTTGGTGGTGGCATTCCGGCGGGACGTCGCCAGGTTGGAATGATCGTCGGATCGGCTCATTAATTGCAACATAATTTCAGCGGAGGTTTGATATGTCTCTCAATCGTGACGTTAAGATTCGATGGCTCGGGCACTCGGCGTTTCAGATCGATACTCCCGGCGGCAAGCGAATGCTGATCGATCCGTTCCTCAATGGCAATCCCGCATGTCCCGAAGACTGCAAACACGTGGAGCGGTGCGATCTATTACTGGTGACCCACGCGCACGGCGATCATATCGGAGACACTATACCAATTAGCAAGGCAACGGGCTGCCAGGTGGTTTCCATTGTCGAGCTTGGCTCGTGGCTCGCATCGAAGGGTGTCGACAATATCGTGACGATCAATAAGGGCGGCACTTTTCGTTACGATGGGATTTCCGTTACGATGGTAAACGCCTTCCACACAAGCGCGATTACGGATGATGGCCAGACGTTATACGGAGGCGAACCGGCGGGATACGTGGTGAAGCTTGAAAACGGGTTCGCTTTCTACCACGCGGGAGACACAAATCTCTTTGGTGACATGGCATTGATCGGCGAGATTTACCGGCCCGAATTGGCCATGCTGCCGATCGGCGATCACTATACGATGTCGCCGCTGGAAGCCGCAAAGGCGGTTCGGCTGCTGGGAGTTAGCCACGTTATTCCGATGCACTATGGCACATTCCCGGTATTGACCGGCACCCCGGATGAGCTAAAAGAGCTCTTGCAGGACGAACCGACCGTGACCGTTCACGCGCTGAAGCCGGGAGAATTCCTTACCTAACGCTCCTGCCGCCTGAACATGCACTGGTATTCGTTGGCCATGGGCATAGCGACAAAAACGAGCTCCCAGCCATCCTGGCCGTGTTTCTTCAAGTGCTCTTCCAACACGTCGTTATGCCGCGCGTGAATGGAGATGACCGAGTAATCCCACCGAGGTGCGGTTTGCGGGTCGACAACCGCTGTTGCTGACGCATGTTCCGGCATCGGAATGGCCTCCTGTTCGTCCGGATCGAATAACGATGAAGTTATGGATGAGTCCGTTTCACGGATGATAAACGGCGACTCCACGATGAATCGTCGACTCCACAACGAATCGTTTCCGCTAATATAGACGAGAGAAAATGTGGAATGTTTCGCGGTCGTTGCTGCTTTCGATGTGACCGTTAGGCCGCCGACCCAGAATGCTTCGTAAGCCGCGCAGCAGCTCACGCATATGGAGTGCGGGAGCTCGTTCCTGCGTTCTCCAGGCAGCTTGCCGGCGCTGCCCCCTCCAACCCTTTGACGCAAACGTGAGCTCGACCTCGTCTTTGGACGAAAGGCAAAGCGGAAGCCAGCTTCCGCACTCCAAAGCGAATCGGTTCGCAGCGCTGCTGAACTGTTACTAAGCCGCGTAACAGTTCACGATCCGTGGGGTAGGGGTGAAGCATTCGGGCTAACGGTTGGCGGGTTCCGATACATTATGTCGTCCGAATGCTTCACCCCTACGCGCGGCCGATCAGCGTTTTACACGAATTGTGAACACTTACTAAGCCGCAATTTCGCTTGCCGGGTGAATTCGATTGTGCTATACTACCCGTCAGTTAGATGGAACGCTCAGAGGCTAACGGCGCCCCACCGATTGTCGCGATTATGGGACCTACGGCAACCGGCAAGACCGCGGTGGCGATGATCGTTGCCGCTGCGGTATCGGGAGAGATCATCAGCGCCGACTCGATGGCGGTCTATCGCGGGATGGATGTCGGGACCGCGAAACCGACCGCGGCGCAGCGCGCGCTGGCGCCGTTCCACCTCCTGGATGTTGCCGATCCGGACGAACAGTTCACGGTAGGCCGGTTCGTTGGGCTTGCCAAGAGCGCACTTCGAGATATCCGCGCTCGCGGCAACAGACCGCTTGTCGTCGGTGGAACGGGGCTTTACATTCGCGCATTACTGGAAGACTTCGGTCTTACCGCAACTCCCGCGAATCAGGAAGTGCGGCGGCGGCTTGAGCTGCAAGCGGCGGAGAGCGGAACGCAATTCTTGCACAACCGCCTGGCCGGCTTGGATCCGGCTGCGGCTGCGCGGATCCACGAAAACGATCTTAAGAGGATCGTGCGCGCGCTCGAGGTAATCGAAGTATCAGGGGGGCGTCTTTCCGACCGGCATAATCTTGACGCGCAGTTGCGCCAGAGACGAGGGGCCCGGAAATTTGTGCTCCACGCGGCTCGCGATGAGCTTTACGAGAGAATAGATGCCCGCGTCGATTCGATGATCGGAGGCGGGCTTGAAAAGGAGGTGGTTGCGCTAATGGCGCGGGGTTATTCCACCGCGCATTCTCCCTTGCGAAGTATTGGTTACAAGGAAATGATCGCCTATCTTAACGGTGAGACCGACCTCGAAGCTGCAATCCAAGCGATCAAACAAAACACACGCCGCTTTGCAAAGCGGCAACTGACATGGTTTCGGACGGAACCCGATGCGACCTGGATCGACGTTGCCGGGAAGGCGCCCGCCGAAGTTGCCGGAACGATTCTGGAACACCTTGGGGAAGAGCCGAATTGCGTTCACTCCGTCCCTTTATTTGGAGGTAGAGAACTAAATGAACAAACCCCAACTTAACCTGCAAGACATTTTCTTGAATCAGGTCCGCAAGGAGAATATCAGCGTCACCATCTATTTGATCGGGGGCGTGCAGTTGCGAGGAATGGTGCGAGGTTTCGACGCATTCACCATCCTGCTCGATTCTGTGGGCAAACCTACCCAGATGGTCTATAAGCATGCCGTGACTTCGATCGTTCCGTCCCGGCCGGTCTCGAATTTCTATCCGGATGCCCATCGGGATGCGCATGCACACGAGCGGTCCGTCCCGCTTAGGCCGCCCGCTCCGCCCCAAGCCCCGCCAATGCCCGAAAACGAGCCGGTTGGCGCGCCGCACGAATAGTGGCTATCGGGCTGAGCTACGGACTTTCGATGCTAATACCTCGGGCGGCGGACTTCCAGGTCCGGCGCCCGATTAGCCAGGTATGCGTTCGCCGCAAATGTTGGGTGCGTGGGATACATTGCCGAAAGACGCAAGGAGCAAGAGCTTGAGATTTACCAAGATGCACGGAATTGGCAACGACTTCGTCATCGTCGATTGCCTTAAGGACTCGCTGCCGGAAGCGCGTTTGCCCGAGATCAGCCGGAAGGCGAACGATCGCAAGTTCGGGATCGGCGGCGATGGGCTGATTCTGGTGTTGCCTTCCAAACAGGCCGACTTCCGGATGCGAATGTTCAATCCGGACGGCAGCGAATCGGAAATGTGCGGCAATGGAATCCGCTGCTTCGCCAAGTACGTTTACGACCGAAAGATGATTGCCGAGCCTCAGTTGAAGGTGGAGACTCTTGCCGGCATCAAAATGCTGCGGCTCCTGACCCGATCCGGGAAGGTGGAGGCAGTGCGGGTGGACATGGGACAGCCCCGCCTGCTCCGCTCCGAGATTCCCATGCGCGGCGACGACAACGGGCGCGTCATTGGCGAAGCGATCAAGATCGACGGCAAGCGGTTCGATATTACGGCGGTTTCGATGGGTAATCCCCACGTGGCGCTGTTTGCGGACAACATCGACAACTTTGCGATCGAGCGTTACGGCCCTCTCCTCGAAAACCACAAATCCTTTCCGCAGAGAACGAACGTTCAGTTCGTACAGGTCTGCAGCTCGAATGAGATCGTCCTTCGTACGTGGGAGCGCGGGGCCGGGGTGACGCTGGCTTGTGGAACGGGGGCCTGCGCGGCCGTGGTCGCTTCAGCGCTCAACAACAAGACAGGCAAACTGGTTACCGTTCATCTGCGCGGCGGCGATCTGGTGATCGAGTGGATGGGCGACAACCGGGTGATGATGACCGGCCCCGCGGAAGAAGTATTCGAGGGGGAAATCCCGATCTAGACGCCCATGCGCTTCTCCATCTGCAACGAGACGTTTCAGGGCTGGGACTGGGAGCGGACGTGCCGGTACGTGGCGGAGATTGGCTACGACGGCATCGAGATCGCTCCCTTTACTCTGGCAGAGGACATTCGAACCCTAGGGCCTGAAGATCGCAAGCGTATTCGCAGTACGGCGGAAGACGCCGGTCTCGAGATCGTCGGGCTCCATTGGCTGCTCGTTTCTCCAAAGGGCTTGTCCGTAACAACGCCCGACCCCGAAATCCGTTCGGCAACCGTCGCCTACCTCGCGGCGCTCGTCGATTTTTGCGGGGATCTCGGCGGGAAGATCATGGTCTTCGGTTCGCCCGCGCAGCGCAGAATCCCCGAGGGCGAGACCCGAGAAGTTGCCGCAGCCAGGTTCATAGAGTCGGTTCGTCCGGCGCTGGACCGCGCCCAGCAACTAGGGATCACTATTTGCCTCGAGCCGCTCCCGCCGCCTGAAGCGGACTTTCTGCTGACTCTATCCGAGGCCGAGGAGCTGATCGACCGCATGGGTCGCCACCCGGCGGCCAAGACAATCTTCGACGTCAAGAGCGCTTCGTCCGAACGGCAGCCGTTTACCGAGCTCATCCACCAGTACTCCCCAATCATCGCGCACGTCCACGCCAACGACAAAAACCGCCGCGGCCCGGGATTTGGCGAGACGGATTTTCGCCCGATCCTCCAAACGCTCAAGGCCGTGGGATACGACGGGTACGTATCGGTAGAGGTTTTCGACTATTCCCCCGATCCCGAGACGATTGCGGTTGAGAGCTTGAGGTATTTGCGGGAGTGCTCGGGGTAAGCGCGCTCCGACGGATATGTGGAATGGCTTTCGTGCAGCGGACTCGAAGTCGAGTGGTTCGCGACCGGGAGTTGTGTGCGAATTTGAAAAAAATCTCGTATTCTGTTGTCAAGGTACGAAATACGGGCTCTTGCCTCTTCGACTCTGGAGACCTCTTAGAGCTCGACCAAGTCCATACGGATCCGTAGGGATTTATCGCTGCTTGGTAAACGCCGGACCGCGCCCCATCTGTGTTGTACGACCGCGTATCAGTGTGTTGTAAGACCGCAAACAATGTGTTGTACGACCCGCCCCGCAGGGCCTTTCGATTTTGGATTTTGGATTTCCGAATTTGGATTGATCCAGAATCCAACGCGCCGAATCCGTGATATGTCCACGCATATTCCGGGTGGCGCCATCCCACTTATAGCAGACATAGACGAGTATACATCTGTTTCCTCGGATTGTCAATGGTTGTAGCAAATATTTCGAATGATATTTCGGGAGGTGCGCAAGTTAGCATGGTTCGGAGAGAACATTGTGTTGCGGACAGCCGGTTGATCGAGGGGATCCGACGAGGTTGGAGTTTTCAAGATGCAAAAAGGACGCAGAGCGTCCGCGCCAGCGTTCCCACGCGGAGCGTGGGAACGAGATTCGCGGAGCGTGGGAACGAGATTCTTCCCAGTTCGTAAGATCACAGTTTACTCGCCCAATCTTGCGCTGGGAGCGTGTTCCGGCTATACTGTTGCTGGGTCCGGAACGGAGGATCTAACACAATGCCAACGGTTAAGTTTGCGTCAAGGCTCAAGAAGGATGGCTCGCTGAGAATTCCACAAGAGGCCGTCGACGAGCTTGGGATTCAGCCAGGGGACGAAGTTCAGGTTTCGGTCCAATCGACATCCGATGCGACCGACCAAGCCTATTATGACCAGGCCATAGCGGAATTGCTGGAGCAGGCCAGGAGCTTGAAGTCCGAGCCTGGTAAACCAGGGCTAAGGCCACGGTGAACGACGAGAAGAGCATCAGGATAATCGTACAGGCAGTTGGAGTTTACTCAGTCGCCCATGCCATGTACTATTTCCTGGAGTCGGTCGCGCGATTTATCACCTTGCGCTTCTTCACAGATAAAACGAATCTTGTGACGATGGAGACAGCGAGACCTGTTACCCTCCAGGGCGTAATCTATTGCTTGCTGTTGCTGATTCCAGCGTGGATTTTCCTCGTAAAGACTGATTGGTGCGTGCGAATGGTTGTTAACTTGTCTGCGCCACGACGCGAGGAGCAACCAGAGGACGAATCAGACGAGTGATCCCAAAAAGCAGGTCCCTCACAACGACGGTTCGGGATGACGGAATTGCCGGCGGTTCGGGATGACGGAATTGCCGGCGGTTCGGG
>JBGPOG010000005.1:0-23096 GCA_041487935.1 Chthonomonadia bacterium
CCATCAATAACGCCGCGGCCGGCAACCTGGCGACCGAGCTTCAGCGCTCGCTCGACTACTATCGCCGCGAGTTTCCGCAAGCCACCACGGTCAGCCGCATCATCGTTTCCACCAACGACCCCGAAGCATCCGCCATCGCCGGCTGGCTCAAGGAAGCGCTGCGAATCGACGTTACCGTTGCAGAGCCGCCGATTTCGATAGGAACGGGCCGCGCAATCGCCTCCCAGCTCGAGGCGCCGGGCGGACTGCGCTTCCTGGCGGCGTCCGGCCTGGCAATGCAGGGACTACCCGGCCTCCCGTCCAGCGTCCCGAGCTTCGATCTCACCGTGCGCGACTTTGTCGATGCGAACGTCATCGCCGCGCGGCGCAAGTTCACCTTCTCGCTGGCCGCGTCGCTGGCATTGATGTTGATTGGCGTTGTGATTGCGCTGACGATGAGCAGGAACGCTAACGCCCTCGAGCACCAGGTCGTCACGCGCAGGACGGAGTTGGGAGGCAAAGAGCTGGAGAACCAGCAGCGGATCAACGCACTCGAGGTGCAGCAAAATCAGCTCCGCGCCTTGAGGCTGGAGGGATTTCCGTTCCCGCGTCTGATGGATGCCGTTGCCACCGCTATCGACCAGGAGGCGGGCTTGACCGAGGTGGGGCTGGACCGCTCCGGGCGCCTGATGCTCACCGGCGAGGCTTCGAATGAGAAGGCGATCATCAAGACGCGTGAGGCTCTGAACATGTGCCCGTACTTCGTAAATACGTCGCTCGATTCGTTCGAGTGGGTCAATTCGGGAGCGACCCGTCTGCTGCGATTCCAGATCTCGTCACAACTGGCGGGAACCCGGGGACCTGCAGCCGTAAATGGCTCCGGGCAGAGTTTCTAGTAACCGATTAGAGGACAAGTGTGAGTAAGACCAGCCATCTGAGCATATTAACACTTCTGCTGCCTGTCATCTGTATTGCGATGGTAGCGTGGATGATCTTTCACGAAGTGCGCCGGATGAACCAGCTCCATGACGACCTGATTCAGACGGAGAAGCAGATCGCCTTCGTGGAGGACATGCGCAAAAAACTCGCAGAGACCCCGCAAAAGCCACGGTTCCCAACGGCCGAGCAGACCCCGCGCGAGCAGACCGACTTCCTCACGACGATGCGTCTTTTTTCCGAGGCGAACCGCGTCAGCATGTCCAAGTATAGCGGCACGCCGGTCGTTCCGATTTCTGCGTCGGCGCCGGGGAGTGGTCCGATTCGCCCGCTAGGAGTAATTTCCATCCCGAGTGCAATTCAAGTCACGGGAAACTACGCTAGCGTGCGAGAGTTCATGTATTCGATCCTGCATTCGCCACGGCTTTTCAGCATGACCGACATACGCTGGGCGCGCGGCCAGAAATGGCCGATGACCTCGCTCACGTGTACTTTGATCCGATACGTTTCGAATCAGCCGGTAGCATCGTCGCAGCAGCCGGCCATCAATCCGCCGCCGGGCACGGGGATGCAGAGTTATCCGAATCCGAATTCGCCGCTGCCGCCGACCCGCGAATTCGCTCCCAACGGCGTTACTCGCCCGTAAGACCTGGGCATCATGAACGGAGGCACCTTGTTGAATCTCCAGAAACTCATATCCATAAGCCTTATTGTCTCTCTCAATTTCATCTTGCTATCTACCAGGCCAGTGGATTGCGCGGCAACTTCGGACGCGAGCGCACAGGCCCGGCCCATCCGCCTGAGCTTCTCCAATATAGACGCCTCCGACGTGCTCCAGGCAGTCGCTCGGTATTACAAAGCGAATATCGTATTCCCGGCGCAATCCAAAAAGGCCATCTCTTTGAACGCCAGCGCATCGTCCGTTGAAGAAGCGCTCAGGCTTGTGACGGCAACGGCAGGAATGGCTTACCGGCAGACCGGCGAAACCTACGTCGTCGGCTTGCCCGCGGACCTGAAGGGAATGATCGAGCCGCTGGGAGAGCGCGCGAGAATCAGGCTCAATACCTTGACGCCCGCGCAGGCAGTTCAGCTCCTCGAAGGCGCGCTGCCCTATCTCACCGCTCGCCCCGCCGGTACGCAGGTACTGGTAATCGGCGCTTCGGAAGACATCGCGCAGGCCAGGGCATTGCTTCAAGAGCAGGATCCCGCCACGGCGGGGGCGCAGGTCAACGACGTCGTCACCCTGCAATACGCCGCATCGAATCAGGTGGCCGCCATGCTCAAGAGCATGTTCCCGAACCTAAAAGCAGATGCCATCGGAACTGCGGATAAGCCGGGCGGAGCGATCGGCCTGGTAGGCGCCCGGACGCAAGTGGAGGGCGCAAAAGAGGCGATTCGGACTATTGATGTATCGACAGTCCCGCGTGAACCGGATCGACTCTACCGGGTATACAGCATCAAGTACAGCAGCGCGCCTCTGTTAAAGGATTTCATGGATAAAGCGGCTCCTGACGTGAGCACCTTGATCGGGCCCGAGCACTATTCGCCGTTGATGCCGGCGTTCCGGCCTCTATCCGGCGCCACCCTTGGAACCAGCAGTCTCGGCGGCGGAAGTGGATCGGGCGGAGGGGTTGGCGGTGGATTCAGCAGTGGTGGAACGGGAGGCGGCGGCGGAATGTCGGGGGCCGGCGGATTCGGCGGCGCCGGCGGCCAAACCGAACAGCGCAAACAGCGAGACGGCGATCGGTCGAAATCCCTCGTTCTCAGCGGAACGCCGCAAAACCTCGACGCGGCCTTCAAACTACTGGAAGATATCGACTTAAAGCCGAAACAGGTCATGGTGGATGTAAAAGTCGTCGATACTTCTCCAGAGAGAGCCGAGGAACTGGGGCTCAAGTGGAACTGGCAGCCGTTCAACTTCCTCGAGCAGCCTGTAGGAACGCCTGTTACTACCAACAACGGCGTCGTTGTACCATCCGCCAACACCACGCGCCCAAATGTATTCGGGCAGATCAGCCGGATGCCCTGGAGTTTTGGCAGCGTTCTAAGTGCGATGGTTACACGGAAAGAAGCTAAGCTTCTCGCCGATCCGCGAATCCAGGTGACCGATAATGACGACGCCAATATCTTTATCGGTGACACGATCCGCGCCAGAATCGCGCAAGCATCATCCTTAGGCGCACAGACCATTGACATCGTCGAGTTTCCAATTGGAATCGTTCTTCTCGTTCGTCCACGCGTTAATGGAGATGGTAACATCACCATGCGCGTCCATCCGGTCGTGAGCACGATCACCTCGGTGGATTCAAATAATATCCCGCAGACCAGCTCCCGCGAAGCAGAGACTACGGTGATGGTAAAGGACGGCGAAACGGTAGTGATCGGCGGCTTGATCCGCGACGAGCTTAGCAAGACGATCCAGGAAGTGCCGTTCCTGGCAAAATTGCCGTTGGTGGGCGAATTGTTCCGTAACCGTTCGACCAACCACCGCCACAGCGAGATACTCGTATTCATAACGCCGCACGTCGTCAAGTGACGGTGCATCGCCAGATCAGGAACCAGAAATAATGACCATCAAACCGGGCGACCAGTGGAAAGCCGCCGTTCTCGGGATACTTATCGTCGGATTTGGAGTCTACGGCTACTTCGCGATCAGTTCGACGCTGGCGAAGAACGCATCAACTCCCACAACACCCGTTCAGCAGTTGAGTTCTGCCGACCCAATCATGCGCCGGTCGATTGCCCCGGAGTCGGCCCAGCCGGGAATCGCCGGCGGCGCCGGCCGTATCGCAACGGACGCGGATATCGAGGAGGAAACTAAACCCACACCACCCGTGGGGCGAGATCCCTTCCAGCCCCCAAGGGCGGTGCCCGTCCCCGCGTCAGAGCGAGGCCAAGAAGCCGCAACCGCTCAAGCAGCACGCAAGAATTCGTCGCCAAAGAGCCCTGGCGGAAGTCAGATCGTTCTCCCGCCCTGGCCGGCGGCTGGCTCCGGGGGATCGCTCAACGTTCGGCCGACCCCGGAATCAACTCCATCTCTGCCGGCCGTTGAGCTGAAGGGAGTGATCGCCGGAGAGCCGCCGCTCGCCATTGTCGCGGTTGGCGGAGAAACCTTCGTAAAGCGTGAAGGAGAGTTCGTTGGCGGAGGAATGGCGGTCGCCAAGATCACGGAAGCAGGCGTGGTCTTCAAGCAGGGCAAGAGGAATATCCTCGTTAATGTTGGCCACTCGACGCAACCGTCCAGTTCCGCGCCGGCGCCGCGCTCCGACACCGGCAGCTCCGCAAATCTGTCGTTGAACGGCCCTGATCGCACACTGCCGCCGGTCGTTCCGACGAAGTCCGGAGGCGAGCTTCCAATCGGCAAGCCGGCCAGTTCTCCTGTCAGAACCGCATCTTCTCCGGAAACAGCGACGACCGGGTCTGCCCCAAAACCGATTGCGCACAAGCGAAAAAGAAGATACCGGCGCATCAAGCGAGCTCATCACATGGTTGCGCATTCCAGCCACGCAACCGCTAGACGAATCACTCACCGCCGCCGCTACGTCGGCCGAACTACCTTCGTGGGGCGCCGGTTGTAGCTAGGCTTGCGTGGCTCTTTAGAAACTCAAGTACTCGAACAAACGCCGCCGCGACTTTTGTATCCCTGCTTCGCGCGCCGTCGAACCCATGCCCGCCGCCTTCGATCGTAATCAGCTCGTGTTCGATGCCATGCTTCTTCAGCTCCGCAGCCATTTGGATGGACTGGGCATATGGCACGTCCGTGTCTTTATCGCCGTGCAGCAGCAATGCCGGCGGATACTTAGACGTCACGTTGCGCACCGGGCAATAGGGGTCGAATTTACGGGGATCTTTCCCCGGATCGAATCCTGCAACATCTTTCGGCCAAAGGCCGTTCTGGCGGCAATAGAGGTAGAAGCGGAAACGCGTTCCCGGCCCATTTTCCGATATCGCCGGTCCGCCAATCACGCTATATGCCTCGTCCTTCGGAACCGCAGGCTGCCGGCTGTAATACGGATCGGGTTTGGCGTACCAGTCGCCGGCGATATCGCCATATCCGTAGAATGAAACCAGCGCCTTTGGGAGAGGCTCGAGGCAGAATCCGGCCATCAAGGTTAGGTATCCACCCGCTGAGTGTCCAACCACTGCAATCCGATCTGCATCGAGCTTGAACCGCTTAGGCCCTTCCTTGCGCACCCAGCGATAGGCATCTTTCAGATCCTCGATGATCTCCGGCAGTTTCGTTTCCGGGGCAAGCCGGTAGTCGATCGAGACAAGCGCAAAGCCCGCGTCGATGTAACTCGCCAGTTGATCCTTCCGGATTCCATTCCGGTCGCCGCCGATCAATGCTCCGCCGTGAATCCAAAAGACAACCGGCCGGACGATGTTATCATCCGGCCGGTGCACGTCGAGCTTGATTTCACACGACCCCACGCGTTTGTAGATCTGTGTTTGCTTCGAAGCCGGCAAGGCACTGCGCACAATCATCACACTCGCGACGATAATCGATAGCAAAGAAGTCACCATCGGGCAGTCTCCTCGTTGACAGTTTGTGATTCTCCGCCCACAAATAGGGTTCGGCCTACCGGTGCCGGCTCTACTTTGCGGCGGAACCGGACGTAAGGCCGCGGGCGAAGCCCTCGCCCATTTTCGCCAGGCCCTGCCCCAATGCCTCCATGCTCTTAACTAATGCCTTTCCGCCCTCTTCCAACGCCTTTGGAACAATCTTCAGAAGCTCTGCGGCGAACAGCTCCGGATGCTCCAGGTCCAGCGTCACCTCGACTCCGGCGCGATCGATCGGGAAAATCAGCGCAAAGACTCGCCACTCCCCATCCTCTTTGCGGAGTTTCAATTTCATGGTTTCGGGTTTCTCAGACACTCCGCTGGTTAACGGAACTACGGCTATCTCGCCGTCTACAACCGCCTCACCTACGGTGTAGTCTTGCCACTTGCGATCATTTCCGTTGGAGTCCTTCCGCCCTAACTTCAGAGTTTTGCCATCGTCTGAATGCACTTTCTCGCGCGCAAGCCGTGTTAACAGGGATTCCGCCATCGCGGTGTCGTCGCGATTGAGCGCATCGATAAATGCACGCGCTCTCGAAGCAGGATCGTGTCCGCCGCAGCCGGCAACCATCGCAATCGGTAACACAAGTGCCAACCATTTGAATGTCTTTAACATCGATGCGCTCCTTCTGTGTCTTACTGGAAATACGGAGCGCATCGGATTTGCGTTTCGGTCCGAAGGGAGCGCAGCTAAGAACCGGAAGGCTTATACGGATTATCGCCGAGAATCCATCGATAGGTGATCAATTGGCCGAGGTGATAATACTCGTGGCGGATCACCCAGCGAATCATCTCCTCGGGCTCGATCGTGTCGCCCGAAAAATACTCGCGCCATTCGCTCGGAACGGGGATCGGGGTCTCGAGCGTCTCTTCGGTGCTCGCGTTCAGGTACGCGAGTGTCTCCGCGCGAATAGCCGCCAGGTCCTTCAGGGTGGATTCGGCGGTATTCCCGCTCCAGGCGACGGCGGTCTCCCAGCCAAGCATCTCCTGGTGAGTCGTCCAGGTCATGCAGATCTTCTCCATCGTGCCGATCTCCTGAAGCAGCGCCTTACAGCTCTTCATGCCCTGGTCCGGCTCTGGCGAGTACTCGAGATCCTCCGGCTTCAGCTTGCCTGCTTCCGTTTCCAGCTCGGTACGGGTCGAGTTCAAGTCGAAAAGCAGACGCTCGGAATGCGGTCGTCCCATCGTCGATTCTCCTTCGTGGAAAATTTGTATGCGTAACGAAAGTGAGTATATCAGAACACAGGTATAACTGTCTAGTATTGTTTGCGGCTGAGCTTCAGATTTTCCGTATTCATGCAATTCGACTGCTTCCCGGCAAGCCGTGTGCTGTGATGGGATGATAAGCTCGTCCGCTTGAGTGCTTGTCGTATCGATTGCCAATATGCGTCAGGGTTCATGCCGCCACAATGGTAAAATAAGACCGAATGGAACTAAGCAATGGATAGAGAGACACTAAAACTGATCTTGCGGGAACGTAAGGCCGGCTGGGAGCACATCGCAAAGCTCGACTTGCTGGAAAGACGGCGGGCGACGTTTTCGGAGCGCTTAAGGGATCTCGATGTGATGGCAGCCTTCGCGCGCTCGCAGGTTATTGATGCCTCGTACGAAACGCCGGACACGTCCGAAGGAATTCGAGCCCGTTGGAAGCTGATTAGAGAGCAATATGCCCACAGGCTTAGATAGGCCATTTAGAGGGACGATCAAGGGCCTGAATGAGGTATTCAGGGTATTCGGGGGTCAGGGCGTCATCATAGGCGGAGTAGCAGTAGGATTGTTGACGGTCCCTCGTGCAACTAAAGATCTCGATGGGTTACTAGTGCTAGATATCGACGCATCCGGTGAGTTTTTGCGAGTTGCCTCTGCATGTGGGTTCGAGCCTCTTTTCTCCGAAGTCGAGGAGTTTGTCAAACAATCGCGAATAGCTCCCCTAACGTATCGACCGACGGGCGTTCGCGTTGACGTTGCCTTTGGCAGCATGCCATTCGAAGAGGAAATACTACTGAGAGCGAATGAATACGTAGATGCAGACTTGACTGTAAGACTTCCTACCCCTGAAGATTTGATCATAATGAAAGCGATCGCCCATCGTCAGCAGGATTTGGCCGATATACTCCAGGTCGCTCGATTTTATCCAAATCTTGACCGCAATCGAGTTAAGCAATGGGTGTTGGATTACGGCGAATTGCTCGAAACTCCTGAGCTTTGGAGCGAGATCGAACCTCTCTTAAATCCCGAATAGAAAGTAACCACATGCCAGACAACCAGCGCAGCCGCATCATCACCGAAGGAGTCCAGCGCGCGCCGAACCGGGCCATGCTCCGCGCCACCGGATTCCGGGACGAGGATTTCGCAAAGCCCATAGTAGGCATAGCCAACGGCCAAAGCACCATCACTCCGTGCAATATGGGCCTGGGCAGGCTGGCGATGCGCGCGGACGCTGCGGCGCGCGAAGCCGGAGCGATGCCGCAGATGTTCGGCACGATCACAATTGCCGACGGCATTTCCATGGGCACCGAGGGGATGAAATACTCCCTCGTATCCCGCGAGGTAATTGCCGACTCGATTGAAACCGCCTGCATGGGCCAGTGTATGGACGGCCTGGTTGCGGTCGGCGGCTGCGACAAGAACATGCCTGGCGCGATGATTGCCATCGCCAGAATGAACATCCCGGCGATCTTCGTCTACGGAGGCACCATCAAACCGGGCCATTACAAAGACCGCGACCTGACCATCGTGAGCGCCTTCGAGGCCGTGGGCGAGTACGGCGCCGGCAAGATCGAAGAATCGGAGCTGGTAGAAGTGGAGAAGCGCGCATGCCCCGGCGCAGGCTCGTGCGGGGGAATGTATACGGCCAATACGATGTCCAGCGTGATCGAGGCGTTGGGGCTCAGCCTGCCAGGTTCCTCGACGATGTCCGCCGTGGATGAGGAGAAGGCGGACAGCGCCGCCGAATCGGCCAGAGTACTCGTACAGGCGATCCACAAGGGAATAACCCCGCGCAAAATCCTGACCCGCGAAGCGTTCTACAACGCCATCGCCGTCGTCATGGCGCTGGGCGGTTCTACCAATGCAGTTCTACACCTGCTCGCTATTGCACATGCTGCCGAGGTTCCGCTTAAGATTGAGGAGTTCGAGGAGGTGCGCGGCCGGGTGCCCGTCCTCTGCGACCTCAAGCCTTCAGGTCAATACGTCGCGACCGACCTTCACCGAGCCGGCGGAGTGCCCCAGGTGATGAAGATGCTATTGGCGCACGATTTGCTGTACAAGGATTGCCTTACGATCACCGGTAAGACAATTGAAGAGTCTCTGGCCGATGTTCCATCCGAGCCGCGGGCGGACCAGGAAGTGATCCGGCCATGGAGCAATCCGATGTACTCGCAGGGACATCTGGCAATCCTAAAGGGCAACCTGGCGGAAGAGGGCGCGGTCGCAAAGATTACCGGGGTCAAGAAGCCGAGTATTACGGGCCCGGCGCGCGTTTTCGAATCGGAAGAGGACTGCCTGGCGGCAATCCTGGACAAGAAGATCAATCCGGGCGACGTGCTGGTAATCCGTTACGAGGGCCCGAAGGGCGGGCCGGGAATGCGGGAGATGCTTGCGCCGACCTCGGCTCTTATCGGAGCAGGGCTGGGCGATTCGGTTGGTCTAATTACGGACGGGCGCTTCTCCGGCGGAACCTATGGCATGGTAGTAGGCCACGTCGCCCCGGAGGCCGCGGTTGGCGGGCTGATCGCACTGGTACAAGAAGGCGACTCAGTCACGATCGATGCGCCCGCGCGAAAGCTCCAGCTCAACATCTCGGACGACGAGATCGCAAAGCGCCGATCCGCCTGGCAGTCCCCGAAGCCGCGCTACACGCGCGGGGTTCTGGCAAAGTATGCGAAGCTGGTGTCTAGCGCTAGTTTGGGGGCCGTGACGGATTTGCGGCTGGAGTAATGGAGTGATGGAGTAATGGAGTGTATGGCAGGACAGCATCACTCCATTTCTCCACTGTTCCAACACTCCATTACTCCACTTTAAAGTGCGGATTCTCAATCACCCCAAAGATATTCCCCCACGGGTCGAACACGGTCGCGACGAGCACGCCTACATCTTGAACGTCCGTGTGAGGCTTCGCGCCAAGCTCCAGCAGCCGCGCATGTGCGGCATGGCAGTCGGTGACACCCCAGTAGGCGAACACGCTGCCCCCCTTTGTCACTGTTTCGTTCGCCGGATGCAGGCCCAGCTCGTAACCGCCCACGTTGAAGCCGATATAGTACGGCTCCTCGAAGTAGGGCCCAAATCCCAGCGCCTTTGAGTACCACTCCTTCGCTTGCGCCATGTCGTCCACGTGGTACATCACCGTCCGTAGTCCTAGAATCATCGTCGTCTCCTTTGCCTCGTGATGCCGATCGTCCCTTCGTAGGGGCGCCGCTTGCTGCGCCCGACTTCTGCCCGATCGGCGTGTATGCGTCCATTCTAACGAGGCAACGGTGACAACAGTCATTCACCGTTTCCATACTTTTCAAGAATTATTTTCGCCGCTGCGAGCAACTCGTCCACCAGGACGGGCGGCCCAAGCACCGTCGCGTCGTCCCCGAATGGAATGAAATACCGGGCGAACCAGCGGATTTCCGACGGCGGGCAGCGAAACTGGAGACTGCCGCTGCCATCCTGGTTTCGCTCGACGCCGTTTCCCAGGTGCTGCTCCGACTCCACCATCATTACCCCGCGGCGGGTCAGCTCGATCACGACCTCCGGGTGGGACGGATCATCGTAGGGAAGCTCGCGTTCGCGCGGTGCCGCGCCTTCAGGCGTGAAAGCGGGCTCGACCTGTTCGACACGATCGATGCGGAAGTTACGGTTCGCTCCGCGCTCGTGCGAGTAAGCTTCGCAGTACCAGTACCCGCCCGCGCTATAAAGACGGATCGGTTGGATGGTGTGATGAGTCTTGCCGCCACTGCCGTTGTATGAGATTGCCAACCACGTTCGGGTCCGTGCGGCTTCCAGCAGCGTCTCCAGGTGAGGGTTCTGCGCGTCGCGCTTCGGGATGGCGAGACGCGCGATGCGGCTCAGGTCTTCCGCCTGGCTCTTGCGTCTCGCAGGGATGAGGTTTTGGAGCTTGGCGCGGAGAGTGGTAGTCTCGACCGAATAGGACGTATTGGACATATTCTCGAGGCCGCCCAGCGCCAGCAGCAGGATGAAAGCTTCACGTGCAGTGAGGGGGAGAGGCTGCACGTCGAATTCGGGAGGAAGCTCATACCCTCCACGAGCGCCCTCTCGGGCGATAACGGGGATGCCCATCTCACAGAGACCCTCCACGTCACGAATGATCGTCCGCTTGGAGACCTCGAAATGCTCCGCCAGCTCGCGCGACGTGCGCGGTTTTTCTTGAAGGAGAAGTAGGATGGCGGTTAGACGGTCAAGACGAGTCATGGCATTCTCGTTAGGAGCTTTAGATGATAATCGCGAAGCAATCAATACAATCATTAGAATACCTGCCTGCCTCACAGCATGTAGTTACGATTTATTGGAACTGTGGTATCCTCATTGTAGATACTAAACGGAGTGAAGAGTTATGAAAACGCGGGTTCAAATGTGGGGCAACAGCCTTGCGGTCCGAATACCGAAGTCTTTTGCAGAAGAAGCAAATCTGAAACGCGACGGTGAGATAGATATGGCGCTGCACGACGGGAAAGTCGTGCTGACGCCTCAAGTAGACGAGGTTCCGACGCTCGACGAGCTATTGGCTGGAGTCACTGCAGACAATATCCACCCAGAAACCGATTGGGGTCCCGCGGTCGGACGAGAAGTATGGTAGAAGACGAAATCGACGAGTATGTTCCTGGTCGTGGTGACGTCGTCTGGCTGACATCTAGCCCCACACGAGGTCACGAGCAAGGGGGCCCGCGACCAGCTCTCGTTCTTTCGTCGGAACGATACAACGGCAAGGTGGGGCTGGCTCTGGTCTGCCCAATCACTCGACAGTCAAAAGGTTATCCCTTTGAGGTAAGAATCGAAGACAATCCTGATGTCAAAGGAGTTATCCTTTCGGATCATGCCAGGAGCGTCGATTGGCGGGAGCGTTCGGCTGAGTTCATTTGCACGGTTCCAAGCGGGCTAGTGAACAGGGTTGGAAAAACGCTTAACCGCGTACTTGATGAATAGAGCCAAGAATTAGGGAGGAAGCGCGGTTGACAGAAATCCAAAATCCAAATTCAATAATCCAAAATCCCGACTTCCTGGGCATCGACCCCGCCGACCTCTCCATGGCCGACGCCCATCGCCTGCTCCTCCACTGCGTCGCACCGCGCCCGATTGCATTCACTTCCACGCTTTCGGCTGACGGCGTGCCAAATCTCGCCCCATTCAGCTATTTTATGGCCGGCGGCGCAAACCCGCCGTCCGTGGTGATCTCCCCGTTAACGGACAGGACGGGCCACCCAAAGGACTCACTGCGCAATATCCAGGCGACTGGAGAGTATGTCATTAACGTGGTGACGTATTCCATGCGAGACCGGATGAACGCCGCCTCCGCCGAATTCCCGTACGGTGTCAACGAGTGGGAACAGGCCGGGTTCACGCCAGCGCCATGCGTCCGTGTCAAGCCCAATCGCGTTTTGGAAAGCCCGTTGGCAATCGAATGCCGGCTCTATCAACTCGCCCCGCACGGCAGCGGCCCGTTAGCGGCCAACTACGTCATCGGCGAGGTTGTCTACTTCCACGTCTGTAAATCCCTGATGCCCGAGGGAGTGCTCGACGCCACTCTGGTGGACTACATCGCAAGAATGGGCGGCGACTGGTACGCCCGAGCCAACTCCGACAGCATGTTCGAGATGCCCCGCCCCCCGAAGGTGGAGAAGTATCCGGAGGCGGGATAACCAGGAATGGGACGATGAAGAAGAGTAATGGTGTAGTGCAGGCTGATCCCTGGCTTGACGAACAGTGGCTCGATTCGGCTATCGAACAAGCAGTCAAAGAGGCCGTCCTGGACCACAAGCGCACCGGCCAACCCATCGCGGTTTGGGAGGACGGAGCGGTCAAGATTATCCCGCCGGACGAAATCGAGTGGATCGATATTGCTCTGGACACCGATGAGTTGGAGTAGTCAACACTTGCGAGCCGACTAATGGACGTCAATATCGACGCCATATCCCCAGAAGCGTCAACCCACACTGACCCATCGCAGCGAATCGGACAACTCGTTCAGGTCCTAGAGCATGAACGACAAAACCGCTGGCACCGTTGGCTGCGGGGCGTTGGTTATTGGATTGCATGGGAGATCGCACGCAATGTTGTATGTATGTGGCTGCATGTTCGGCCATATGGATTCGACTCGATTTGGTCTTTCCCGGCACGTATCGGCCAGAACATTGGGTTCGTGGCGCTGCTGGGATACTGCCTGCTTCCCTCAAAGGAACGGCGAAATGCGGTATTGGAATTGGCAGCTATCGACGACGATGCGATTCTGGCTCCTCTTTACGAACAGCACCGGCTGATATACATAGAGCCCATACGGAAAGCGTTTGTGCGGCAACTAGGGAATCTGACACCAGCCAACCGTGATTGTCTATCGCCGAATATCGTTAAGGCCATGCGCGAGGCGCTCGGCAACTGCGCCAGCCCGGTCTTCGGATCATCGTGGAACGAGGAATACGCATTAGCCGTCATACGAGCCACCGGACAGATCGGCGACGAGCGAATGATGCGTCAACTCGAGAAGCTGGCGAGCCTCAATCCCAAGAAAGATCGCGAAAGGCGAATAAAGTATGCTGCCTTAGATGCGCTTCCAATACTAAAGTCACGGCTCGAATTGGAGAGGGCCTCCGAGACGCTGTTGCGGCCGGCGGAAGAGAGCGGCGCCGAGCCGCTGCTGCGGCCGGCAGTTCCCCGTGAGCGCCTCGAAACCGTCTTGCTCCGCCCGCAGTAACCTTATCGATAAGCCAACCAAACGGAATCCGCCGCTATGGAAGCACAACTGTCGTCAGAGGAACCGCAACAGCAGCCACCGATCGAAATACTGCTTCCCGTGCAGAACCACGCGGATACCCTTGTCGAACCTCCCATGCAAGTTCGCGGCGCGGCGCTTCTCCACTCACTTCAGAAACAAGCCCGACGACGGCGAACGATCTTCTATTCAATTTGCGTCCCAATCTTTGCCACCGCGCTTCTGCTGGCGCCTATGTATGCGAGCGACGCGCCACGGCTGTCAGCGATCGTAACGCTCGGCATGCTCTGGTCCCTAATCGGCCTCGGTTTGATTTGCGTTCGCCCCTCGCGGGGACAAATGGAGGCCATAAAGAGGCTGGGTCTGACCGATAGCCTGGAAGCCATTCCCGCCTTGCTCGATTCCGAGGCTTATGTTACGCTTGGGCCGGACGGCAGAAATGTTAAACGCGCTGCTTTGATCGCACTTCTGCAACGACTTAAAGCTTCAGATCGCTCTCTACTTTCAGACAAACATTTGGGGCGCCTCTATTACGATCTGTCGGTCGCCGAGCAGCTGCTCAGCCCGTCATGGGGCAAACGTAATTCAGCTGAGGAATATCTCCTTGCGATTCTCAAGGCTCTGGAGCAGGTTGGCGACCACCGAGCCATCAAATATGTAGAGCGCGTGGCCAACATGAAGGCAAAGGCGCCGGCCGCAATTCGCGTCCGCGACGCAGCCAGCGAGTGACTGCCGGCGTTAAAGCAGAGGCTGGAAAGCTCCGGAGACATCCTTCTGAGAGCCGCTTCCGATGTGGAGAACAAAGAAACGGTACTGTTGCGTCCAGCAAGCAGCACAATGAATTCAAATTCGGAACCGCTCCTGCGACCAATCGAGTAGCGTAAGACAATGCGAGTGCCGCAAGTCTAATCTAGCCATTATGAACATGATAAACATAATGGCCATCTGCTTGGCAACTGTAATCGCACTCCATTAACGTTCATTATGTTAATAATGGCCACTTATTTTTGGCTAACGTCGCTGTCACTTCATTGATGTTCATCACGTTCATAACGGTCAATCTTTTCCGGCAAATCTGAGGCTTATCCCAGCTTCCAGTCATTCAGGCTCGAAAGCTTCTTGAACTTCCCCGCCTGGCCCAGCGATCGATACAAATCTGCCGCCCAGGTGTAGGTCTCCGGCGCATCTCCGGCCACCACAACCTCCGCAGGAAACAACAGTCCCGCAACTTGGCCCAGGTCCGTGATCCTCAAGCAATTCAGCATCTCGATGGCCGGCCCCCGGCCATCCTTCTGGCTGGGAGCGTTTTGTGTCGCGGGCGGGGATTCGAGAAATATCGTCTCGACGTTTCCATCCAGCAGCGCCGCATAAAGCGCCACAGCCGCCATCTCGCCCCGAGCACAAAGCGATACCCGCTTGCCGTCCACACGCGGCAGTTGCCTCGATGCCTGGAGCGCCCGCAGGGTGTCCCACACACGGACGCTCGCGAGAGTCCGTCCCGTCCAAGCCGCCGCCCTCCTTAAGTGCCAGTTCAGCTCCTCGCCCCACGCAGTCTCGCCCGTACCGCGAACATCCACGATCACCTTCGCCCACGGCGCGCGCACCCGCCCGGCCAGCTCTTCCCCGCCATTCCGGTCTTCTCCCGGGCCGCGCAAGACGACCACCGCCGGCCGCGGTTCGCCCTTCGAAGCCATCAGCTTGCCGTGCAGGCGAAAGCCGTCTTCAGAAGTAAACGCGAAACGGCTACCGGAATCTCCGTCCAGAGAATATTCCTCACGCATATCTAACGCCGCCGGTTTGGATGGAAACGCATAAAACGTCTGCTCCCGCAGCGCCGCGATCACTCGCCGACGCTCTTTCTGCAGGTCGCCCGTGGTTACAATCTTCGGCGGCTGTGCAACTGGGATAAAGTCGTCCTGGCAGGTCAAGGCTCGATTTGGTTTCGGCTCTCCATTCACGTAAACGCGAAGAGTTTCGAAAGACTCCTGGTGAGCCGGCGTTTCGTCCAGATCCCCCACTTGCTCCGGCGAGACATCCTTCCCGGCGAGATGCTTGAGAAACCACGAAAAAATCGCCGTTCTCGATTTCTCATGATAGGAGTGCCCGCCAGGTGTCTCGACCAGCCGGAGGTTATCGGCCTTCCCTAATTTGCCGTAAAGCCCGGCGAGCTGCGAATGGACTTTCCGAATCGATTCGATCGGAAATATTCCGTCATGGTCCGCGGACGCAATCATTAAGGGATTCGGCGCGATCAAGGCTCCCATGTCCGCCAGGTCCCTCCCATACGAATTCGTCCACCACATGCAATCGCAATGGCCATCGATGACGCGGTCGTAGACGTGCGCCTCAATCGTAGCTGTCCCACAAACTGGCGCGGCAGCCTTGATTCGCTCATCTCCCGCCGCGATCCACCAGGTGGCAGCCCCGCCGCCGGAAATACCGGTGACCCCCATTCGCTCGGGGTCGACGTCGGGACGTGCCGCCAACAAATCCAAACCCCGGATTCCGTTCCACATCTCCATCGCTGCGGGGGAATATCCCTTACTGTACCAATGGAAATAACCGTCTCGATAAGGTCCATGGTGGTTACCTTTGGCTTCGCCAAGCTCGATGGTCTCCACAATCAAGCAAACGAATCCAAGTTCCGCCCACCGCCGCGGATGAGCCTGATAAGCCACTTTCTGATTCTGGGAGTGCCCGCAAACGTAAAGCACCGCGGGCGCCCGCGCGGCGAGCGGCTTCTTAGGCAGATAGAGATTGGCCGTGACGTACAGATCCGGAACGCTCTCGTAGTGCAGCTTGACGATCCGGTACGCAGGCCGATCCACCTCGCCTGTTACGTGGACGGGAACGGGGCCGCGGGCGTTGAGCATGAGCGACTCGACGCCCATCATCTCCCGGTACTGCCGGCGCTTCTCAGGGATCAGCTTCTTCCAGTCCGCGCCTCTTCGATACTCCGACAAAGCGCGGTTCGTAGCAGCGCGAGCCTCGCGGACCAGATAATCCCGGATCGTCAGGTTCGAATGCGTATCGGGATTGCTCGGCGGCGCCGCGTGTTTCACCCCGCTCGTGCCGGCTCCGGAACTATTCTCGCCCATCAATCCGGCCGCCGTCACTGCACCCGCCGTGAAAAATTCTCGTCTGTTCATTATCGAGCCTCGCGCGCGTTTTGACATGCCGACTCCTTCCCAGCCACATCTTTGGAATCCTTTATCGATCGATGGCAATCTCGGCCGCCGAATCGATCCGCGGGCCATCTTCGTCCTCCACGAATCGCATCCGGAACGCCTGCACGTAATTTCCACGCGTCAAATCGCGATAGGCAAACGCCAGTCGGTCGCTGCCCGTCCCCGTGAAGCGCCAGCCCCTCCAGCCCGATGGACGCGGATCGTGGTCCATCGGCTGCCATCCCCGCAGCGGGTCGCGGCTTCGAAATGCAAGCGTATCCGTAAACAGGAAATGCTTCCCCTCGTGCTCGATGCATGCGGGCGACTGCAGCCCATGCGTCTCGACGACCACTGGGCCGGTATCTATCCAATGCACGAGATCGGTTGAAACAGCGCTTGCGATCCCGGAAGAGCCATCATTGCATTGTGCATTCGCAAACAACACCCACGTATCGCCGGCCCGGAATAACGAGGGAGAACGGCAGATGGACGGGCGGTTCTCCCTCCAATCCGACCACGACCAGCTCGGCGTATACACGGGCTCCGGCAGACGCGTCCAGTTGGCCATGTCGCCGGATATGGCGGCCCGGATCGACTCCACGCCACTGATGTTCCTAGAACTATAGAGAAGATAGACCTTGCCATCGTGCTCGGCGAGGGCCGGCGCTCGCACGGACACCTCTGGTTCATCTCTTCCGACCGAGAGAATTGGCGGCTGGAGCGTCCAATCGAGAAGATCGTGGCTCATGGCGTGGCCGAGCTGGCGGGCGGCGCGAGGAGCATCCGGAGCCTGGCGTCCGTCGGAGGGTCCCATCGTATAGATCAGGTTGAACGCTCCCCATAACTCGGCGATCTCGAATTCCTGCACGTAGTGGAACGGCTCGGCAAAAACTACCGTTCGCCCGGGCACAACGGATTGGAGAATCACACTCTGCTCCAGAGGCGCCTCGGCTGCCACCCCAAAGATATGCGCGTCGAGCCTCAATTCCCCGGGCATCGCCGCAGCGCCGAGACCCCCGGAAAAGAAATCCGTCGAACCGAACGGCTCGATCGGAAGCCGGCCGCTCGTACGTTTCTCGGCAATGATCGCGCCCGAAGCATCGGTCAATGTGAAGACAACGCTGTTCTCTCCGATCGCTTTCAGGAGACGGTTCGGAACAATCAAGCGCGCCTCGATCGACTCACCCACCGAAACGACCCGCCGCCTGGGCACGACCGCGAACTCACTGGGCCAGGAGGACTTCTCCTCAAAGGTGAGGTCCTTCTCGCCGAAAAGAGTAAAATGTTCGACCGAGAATGGACCGAAACTGCGGAGCGTCAACCGCTGCAGGTTGCCGCGCCATTGCGGATGATCGCGAATGTAGGCGCGGCAGGGCGCCGACCCTGCGAGCGCAAAGTCGATGCCTTCATGGCGGTCGCCTTCAGCGTCGTCCCAGTCCAGGCGCACCGTGAGCCGTCCTTCGGCGCGGATCCGTGTCTCCAGGTAGGTGTACCGCATCGCATCCAAAGGCGGCTCGATGTCGACGTAGAAGGCGAATCCGCCGGCCACACCGCGCGCGAGCTTGCTCTCGCGCCAATCTGTAAGTGATCTCCCGCGAGATGTGGCGATGGCGTCGGAGGTGGTCATGATAACGCTAAGGCACCCTTCCCAACTCTTTCAGCCGGCTTATCCTGGCGGGCTCGTGCTCAACCAGCCATTTATCCTTCGATAATTCAACGTACGCGGCAGCGAAATGTTTCTGTGCTTCGTCCGAGCGGTGAAGAAGCAGAAGGCACTCGCCAAGCTCCTCTTCCACGTACGGGTCCGAGCCATGAATGGTCTCGAATTCCGCATGCAGCGCCTGCTGAATCTTAAGCGCATCTTCAATCCGGCTAAGAGACCGTAGCGCGCGGCCCACGCAGTACTTTGCGATCCGGATTTGCGGCTCTTGCTTCTGCTCCCGCCGGAACTTGAGCGCCTTTTCAAAGAGGTCCAGCGCCGTCTCGAACTTCCCTTGATCGTGATAGGTCCACCCGAGATTGTTATAAAGCGATCCCCGCCAGTTCTTCGCTCGCGTGTCCGAGCTCTTTTCCGCGAAATCGAGCGCCTTCAGATTCCAATCGATTGCCTTCTCCGGCGTCTCGACGATCCCCATCATATGGGCTGAATCGACCGCGTAGAAGTCTTCTTTCGCGGCAACCGCAAGTTCGCATGCGCTCAGGAAAAGTGGCCGCGCCTTCTCCGGATGGCCGGCAGAGTTGAACGCCCTCCCGCGCTCCAGCTTCACGCGGACCGAAGCCCGCTTGGCATCGGGAGGAAGCAGCTTCTCAGCCTCATCCAGAATCCCATGAGCCTCGTCGAACTTCCGCTGCAATCCCAGCGACCGCGCGATCTGGGTCAAAACCTCCACCCGGTATCCAAGGTCTCCGGACTTCTCAGCCTCCGGCAGCAGCGCCCGAAACCGCTTCTCGGACTCATCCGGCTTGTCGAAATCCCAGAGTTTGTCAATCTCGGCGGAGTGGTTTTTGTAATCGGCCATGGGTTCGTCTACCGCGACGTCGGTTCTGCGACTGCTACCGGTCGATGACGGGGCAATTCTCCTTTGAAGTCACCGAGGCTGTTCCAATAGAGCCGGCGATTGAGGTCTACTTCCGCGACGGCAACGGCGCCCCACTTCTCGGCCCTGGCCAGTGTTTGGCCGTCGTGGTCGTAGACGGCCGAGAGCATCCAGTTGTGGGAGACGTCCTCATACGTGCTGCTGACGAGATACACATGGTTTTCACAGGCTCGGGCCGCAGCCAGGTTCGGGTTGCACCCCCACACCGGCCAGGCGATCACCTCGGCCCCGCGGTTCGACAATTCGCGGGCTACCTCCGGGAAGAACCCATCGTAACAGATCATCAGTCCGACCTTGCCGAAACGGGTTGTAAATACCGGATACTCGCTCCCTGGCGCGCAGCCTTGTTCGATCTCTCCTCGGGGCAGACACACTTTGCGATATTTGCCCACCAGAGTTCCATCCGGTCCGAGCAGGACCTCGACGTTGTATATCAGGTGCCGGTCGCGCTCAACCAACCCGGCGGCGATGTATAAGTTGTGCTTTTTTGCCAGCTCGCCGAAGTATCTCGTCGAAGGGCCCGGGATCGGCTCGGCGCACTCCACCATCGATTTGCCGGTGCCGAAGTAGGTCAGCGTCTCGCCGAGCACGACTATATCCGCTCTCAGCCTGGCTGCTTCGGCGATGTAGGGGGCGTAATCTTCGCAATTCTGTTGCGGGGATTTGCCGCCTGGCCGGAAATGGACCGTGGCGAGCCGGACTTTGCGTTCTGTGAGGGCGGGAGCTTCGGCAAATGACACATCAGCCCACTTGGCCTCTCCACGAGGCGCCCACATCAAGTGTAACTCCACAAGCGCCTGTGTCGCAGCCGCCGGAGCGCGATATTCGTCGGACACCTCGGTCCACCCCCGAGCGTTGGTGGTTTTATCCGTAGGATGCTCCGCTTCCGCGGTACCGGTGTAACCGGTCAGGTATCCCTTCACCGCCGGCTCGCTCATCGGGACTGGCTTTCCATCGGAATCTCGCCAAAGGATCCTCGCCACGGCGCTTCTTCGGGGCACCGATACGTTCTGAACGTGCCGTACGGCGTGAAAACGATAACACTTCCCTCCAGTAACCGGGAAAGTCTTGGAGAACCAACCGTGGAGGCCCTCGCGGTCGTCGTGCGTGATGACAAAACAGCCATCTCTCTCTGGCCCGCCAGTCGCGTCGAAGGCGAACCGGGGCCGGATTTCGTCGCGCGGCGAGCCTTCATGCCATCCTGGCGGATATTTGCCGCCGGCCGTCTGTAACGTCGCGACACCGTCATCCCGAGGTACGAGTGATCCGCTTTTGACGTTGGCCTGTTCCTTGGTTACTAAGATCGCATGAATGCCCAATTGATTCGAATCCTTTCGCCGAGCCACGCGCGCCACCGAAGCAGATGTCGAGCTGACCTGAACGTCCAGGTGCCCGATAGCCATCTCGCCGCGCTCATTGGAGCGTTCGACGCGAACCAGATAACGGCCCGGCCGGGTGAAGCGATGCTGCGTAACCGCGTATCCGTCCCTGGCGTGCGCATCCACGTTGCCGTCGGATTTTACTCGAACAGGCGGAGTCTTGTCGCCAAAATCCCAGGTTTCCTCGCCGTACGTCGTATTGAATGTGCGGACCTTGAAGGTCACTTCGTCGCCTGCGCGAATGTTCATCGTGGGAGCATACGCGGCGTGGATTGCCGGCGGTCGCTGCTTGGGCTGAGCGGGATCCACGACGTCCACCACGGCGAAATCGCAGGCCGTCTCGCCCTTGGCGTCGGTGACTTTCAGGACTTCGCTGTACGTGCCGGGCCGGGCATACTTGCGCTCCACGGTCGCGCCTCTCGCCCGGGCGCCATCGGTGAACGTCCAGTCATAGCGCGAAATCGGGCCGGCGGCGCTCCACGACCTGGTCCCATCGAGAACGACTCCCTCGTTTATCGCCGCCAGATGATGCGGGCGGGCCACGGCAATGATACGAGGGCTGTATTCTTTGCGCCAGGCTTCCCACACATATGCGTAGCCATCCTGGATGCCCCACTCCCCGGACGGCTGGCGGCTCGTGATGTCGAAGTGCAGGTGCGACCAGCCGCCGCTGGCGCCTTCTTTGCCCAACCGGCCCAGATGCTGCCCCATGTGTACGCGCTGGCCGGGCTTCACGTCGATGGTCGTGAGATGGCTGTAGCGGTAATACGAGCCGCGGCTGTCCAGGACGTAAATGACGTCGTATCGCGGCTTTGCCGGCGAGTCCTTATGTTCCGGGAGCGTCGTGCCTGCGGCGCTGACCACGAGACCGTCTGTCGCAGAGACGATTTCGACCAATCCTTCCGCGCCGCCAAAATCGAGCCCATAGTGGTAATAGATATTCTTCTCATTGGGCGGCTCGCCTCCATCGACAAACGACGGCTCGTTGGCCATCTGCGAATCGCTGGCGAACAAGCGCTGCTTCAACGGGTACACGAACGAGCCCGGCTCCATCCACGAAGACCCGGCCGGCCAGAGGCGCAAACGGGCGTCCTTCTCCAGCGCCCATACGTTGCCTTGACTGCTCCCAGCGACGAGGCCGCGCGCGATCGGACAATCGATTTGAACGCCGGCGATCGTAACAGGCAGGTTGTAGCACGCGGAGAACAGGGATACCGATTTGCCGTTCACTTCCACCGTGACCCGCGCCTTCCGAACCGCTTGCCGAAGACTGTCGCGGCTTTCCTGCACGTCAAGCAATTTAACTCGCGCGGTGGACCCGTTGGAGAGTTCAACGTCCGCCGATTCACCCAGGTTCAAGTCCAATGCACGACCCACACCCAGGACGGCAACTCCGGGCGGACCAGCCGCGATGGCGGCACGCGCTGTTGCCTGGATGCCCCGCGTCGCGTGGTAGCCGTGGTCTGGCGTTTTATCCCACGCCCGGCTGACTACCGGAAGAAGAAGTGCAGCGAAGAAAACTGCAAGGAATATGGCAACCTGCCAGATATGCGAGGTAATTGCAAGAGACCCGCGCACTGTCATCCCGAGGTACGAGGGATCTGCTCTTGTCGTTACGTCAGGTGAAATGCGCTTGCGAAAAGCAGATCCCTCGTACCTCGGGATGACATTCCAGGAGCGTCGCAAGGGTGTTGCAATTATCTCATTCATATAACAGTTGAATTTCATTTCTGCACCTTAACGTGGATTCTGACCTGGTCTTACCTTGAATTGTCATCTCGTCGAACACGATGATTAGCGGTCGATCGGTCCGGATGTTTTCCCTGCGCCCAAGCTATCCGTCACGGTAATTGGCACGCTCGTATGCGAATCGCTGCTCCGGCTCCGCCACCCGAGCAATCAGCTTCAGTCTCTCTTCGCGCGTGAGCGGTGTATAGCCCTGCGCGGTTGCCAGGTTCTTTTTCAGGTTGGCCAGACTGCCGGGCCCCACGATCGTAACGCAGACTCCCGGCTCACCCATGGCAAAGCGGATCAATGTCGCAACGTCCGCCTTGCCTGGTCCTTCGCCAATGAGCTGGCCCTGCGCGGTCGTCTTCATTGCAATGACGCCGAGTCCTCGTTTACGCGCAGCCGGCAACAGCGTCTGCTTGAAATGGCCTTCTTGATTGGCGGGTTGCCTCTCCGGGATGAAGTGACGGCTGTCTTGCGCGGGATTGACGGGGCAGAGGAGCGTATCCAACTCCTCCATCCGGTCGAGAAGCGCCTTCATCTTGAGCACAGAAGCGTGGCCTGTAATTCCCACCGCCCGCACCACCTTCTGTATCTTAAGTTCCAGCAGCGCGCGGTAGACGCCGTCCTTCGCCAGGATGCGGTCCAGGTCCTCGTCCGGGTGGATGTCGTGAATCTGAATAACGTCGAGGTAGTCCGTCTCGAGATTCTTCAGGCTGATCTCGACTTCGCGGAGCGCTCCATCGCGGTCGCGCTTGGCGGTTTTGGATGTGAGGTATAGATCCTTGCGCCTGGAGCCAACGACGAGGCCGTATCGGCG
>JBGPOG010000006.1:0-21752 GCA_041487935.1 Chthonomonadia bacterium
GACAAGGCGATGCCACTTTCGAATTTGCCACTAACCATCCACGGGCGAATCGACAAGGCCGAAGACGTGGATTGGTATTCGTTTCGCGCCGAGGCGGGGGATACGTTCGTGTTCGACGCTTGCGCCAACAGACTCTATTCGCCATTGGACACGTTCCTCGAGCTGCACGATACCGAAGGCCACCTCTTGGGTTCGGCGATGGAAGGATACGACCGCGATCCGCGCCTGATCCACACCTTCAAGACCGCCGGAACATATAGAATTCAGGTGCGCGACACTCTATATCGAGGAGGCGGCGGGTTCGTCTATCGTTTGAGCCTCGGCAAGCTTCCGGCAATTACGTCGTTCTTCCCGCCCGGCGGCAAACGCGGATCGCAGCTCAAGGTGGAGGTCAATGGGGTAAATCTGAAAGACATGCGGGAATTCAATGTGGACCTGCCCGCAAGCCTGCCGGATAACCAACCCTGGCTCGTCGTTCCACCAACTCCGAACGGCCCGGCGCTGCCGGTCCCTCTAGCCGGCGACGATAATCCGCAGGCAAACGACCTCTTTCCGCCAGGTCCCACGCCGGTCGTTTTGAGCTCGCTTCCGGTCACGCTCAATGGCAGGATCTCAAGACCCAAGGAAATCGACAATTTCGAGTTCGCAGCCCAGCAAGGCAAACCCGTATCAATTGACGTCCGGGCGCGGGGAATCGGGTCCCGGCTGGATGCTTATCTGCAGATATTTGACAAGGCGGGAAAAGAGCTGCAGAATTCGGAAGAACAAATCGGGCGCGACGCGCGCATGACGTTCACACCTTCCACCACGGCTAGCTTCCGCCTTCAAGTGGCCAGTCTCGACAATCACGCCGGCCCTGACTACTACTACCGAATCGCAATCAGTCCTCCCGGCGCGCCCGATTTCCGCCTATCCGTTACGCCAGACGTTGTATCGCTTGGCCGCAACCAGACCGTCGCACTCCAGGTAACCGCTGAACGCAAGGGCGGGTTTAGAGGCCCAATAGAGGTTTCGGCGGCAGGAACTCCAGCCGGAGTTAAGGCGAGCAAGCTGATCCTCGGTCCAGGTCAAAGCGCCGGCTCGGTAACTCTGACTGGAGCAGGCAATGCCGCATTCAACGCTGCCCAAATCCAGTTGACGGGTTCGGCAATGGTCGATGGGAAGACCCAGCGAACTCAGACCGTCATTCCAATTGCCAACCTCCCGCGCCCGGGTGAGGGCCAGGTAGTGCCGCGTATTGTCGGCTTCCAGGCCGCGGCAGTAACGGATGCAGTTCCGCTGTATACTCTGGCGCTGGAGAGCGAGGCGATTACGCTCGATCCCGGCCAAACGGTAATGCTGAAAGTCAAAACGATCCGCAAACCGAACGACAACGCCTCCAATCCGGCGATTGGGTTGACGCTGGCCGATCTGCCCGCGGGCGTAACCGCGGAGACTCCCGCTATTCCGGAAAAGGCCGGCGAAGTGACAATCAAGCTTACTGCCTCAAAGGATGCCAAGCCCATAACCCAAAGCGCCCAGCTCACCGGCAAGCTTGGGGAGAACGTGCAAGTGGCGCCGTCCTTGCTGATCACGGTTAAGGGAAAATCGTAGATGGGTAAACGACGATGGACGATGGACGATAGACGATGGTTGCCAATCAGATCGTCCATCGTCCATCGTCCATCGTCGTTCATTTACCCCGTCGCGCAACCTTAATGAATTCAAACCTCGACCACGTCCTCATAACCGGCGGCGCCGGATTCATCGGCGGGCACCTATCGCGGGCTCTGCTCCGTGCGGGAAAGCGGGTGAGCGTGGTCGATGACCTCTCGACCGGCCTCTATAGCAACGTTGCGGATCTCGAACAGAATCCGGCCTTTCGTCTCTACGTGGATACTATTCGCGACGCCGCGCTGATGGAGCGCCTGATGCAGGAGTGCGGAACGGTATATCACTTGGCCAGCGCGGTCGGGGTCAAGTTGATCATGGAGCAGCCGGTTTATACGATCGACAATATCTACCAGGGAACGGAAGTTGTCTTAAGACTTGCGAGGCGATACCGAAACAGGGTGCTGATTACGTCGACTTCCGAAGTCTACGGCAAGTCCGACGCGGTGCCGTTTCACGAAGACGGCGACCGGGTGGAGGGGCCGACGAGCAAGCATCGATGGGCGTATGCGTGTGCAAAAGCGCTTGACGAGTTCTTGGCGCTGGCGCATTGGAAGGAGTCGCGCCTGCCGGTTGTTATCGTACGGCTGTTCAATACGGTTGGGCGGCATCAACGCAGCCACTACGGCATGGTCTTTCCCCGATTTGTTGAAGCTGCCCTTAAAGGACGCGATCTCGAGGTCTACGGCACCGGCGAGCAAGCCCGATGTTTTTGCCACGTAACTGATGCGGTGCGCGCGATGATGCTGCTCATGGAGTGTGGCCAGGCGTTTGGCGATGTCTTCAACGTCGGAAGCATCGAGGAAATCTCGATCAATGCGCTTGCAGAACGGATAATTGCCCGGCTGGATAGCGCGTCGAGCGTAAGACTTACGCCGTACGAAGAGGTCTACGGAGAAGGCTTCGAAGACATGCGGCGGCGGGTCCCTTCCATTGAGAAAGTGAAAGGGGCAGTGGGATGGGAGCCCCAAATGAGCCTGGACCAGATTATCGACGACATCGCGGATGATCTGCGATCTCATCCGCTCCCGGGATAAATACTCTTCCAGTATGGTGATTGGATCGACCCAATCCGCATTGGATATTCGAAACTTCCACTCGTGCGGAATGTAGAGTTGGATGAGGTAATTGCAAAACTAGTGCGAAACGAACGAGGGGTCATCCCGAGCATCCAAGCGGGGCGCTCCCGCTGGTTCGATAAAGAAACGAAGCCGGCAAGCCGCCATCCCGACGAAAGCGGGACCTGCTTATTGGTTGCTCCTAAGGACAAACGTCAAAAGCAGGTCCCTCACAACGACGGTTCGGGATGACGGAATTGCCGACTATTGTCATTGCTTACAGAGTGTTGCACGCAACATAGATTGCTTCTAAGAAACTTCACCGTTTAGTGTACGCATGTCGCTTTCAAATTCAAAAACAGATCCCTACGGGATGACGGGGGCTGTGACAGTTTCTTACCCGCAACCCCGCACAATGCGAGGTAAGGCGCTCGGGATGACAATGCACGGACTTTTGCAATTACCTCGGATACTTATACATATCCGATGTCGCTGCGAACTCCCGAAAGCAATCTACTTTCCCTGGGCACTTCCGCGATGCCCGTTCTCCGTGGTAGAATAGGCAATCGCTGCCGATAGTGTAGAACCTTCAACCTTATGAACATCCTCCAGGTGGTCTCCAGCTCGCGCACTTCTGGCGCGGAAAAACACGTTGTGCTGCTGTCCAAGTGGCTTCAGCTTCTCGGACACAACGTCACCGCTGTCTGTCCGCCCGGAGGCTGGCTGCCGGGTCAGCTCCGTGAGGCGGGAATCTCCACCGTGGAGGTCCCGATGCGCGGGCCAAGGTCCACAGCGGCGATCTTCACGCTTCGCAAATTGGTTGAGGACTGGCGGATTGACATCGTCAACACGCATTTGACCCGCGCCACGTATCTGGGCTATTTCGCCGGGCTGCTCGCGAAGGTTCCCGTGATCTCTACCGTGCAGATCAAAACCCGGGACGTTTCCTATCGGTATCTGTCGCGCCAGCGACTGTGGCTGGTCGCAGTCTCCAATCACATTCGTCAAGATCTGATTGCCCGCGGCGCCCGTGCAGACCGCATTCAGACGGTGTACAACTGCACGGAGTTCATCGGTGGCGAGAGGCCGGAGCCGGCGCCAATTGGGGATGTTCGCTCAGAGCTCGGATTGCCGCACGATTCTCTCCTGGTCGGGCTTCTAGGCCGCGTGGACTCTTTTAAAGGGGCGTATATTCTGGCCGATGCCGCGCAAACGATTGTTAATCGCTGTCCTCTCACCCACGTCGTATTTATCGGGAATGCTGAGCCGGATACGCGGGAGGACCTGCTCCGGATTGCCGGCGAGGCCGCCGGCAGGCTGCATTTCATCGGCGTGAGGAACGACGTTCCAAGATTGCTGGAGGCAATCGACGTGGTAACGCTTCCGTCGATTTCGGAGGCGTGCAGCCTCGCAATTATCGAGGCGATGGCGATGGGCAAACCGGTCGTGGCAACGCGAGCCGGTGGAAATCTGGAATTAATCAATCACGGCAGGTCGGGCCTGCTGGTAGACCGGCGGCCTGAGCCGCTGGCGGATGCAATATGTGAGCTGCTAAACGATCCGGAGCGGCGGGCCGCCATGGGCCGCGCTGCAAATGAACGGGCGAACGAAATGTTTACCGCAGAGGTTATGGCCAAGAACATGGAGTCGCTCTATATACGCGTGTTGGACCAACGCCGCTCGAAGGGCAACCCAACCAACCCCACCCGAACCCCCATCGGAGTGTGATCGCAGCTCACCCATCCGTTTTATCGACCGATCGTCGCTGAACCGGCTGCAGCACTCTTCCGATCGCCACTGGGACAATAGCCATGCCGGCCCAAAAAGCGCCAAGATCAGTACCGCTGTTGATGTATCACAAAGTAGGCGCTCCCTATGCGGACAAGCGGGACCGGTTCTTGAACGTTTCTCAGCGAAGCTTCGAGCGGCAGATGCGGTTGCTTCGTCGAGTGGGCTATACCGGAGTTACATTCGAGGACGCGATTCTAGGTTTGTATCACGGCAAAGCGCTGCCGCCGCGTCCGGTGTGCGTTACGTTCGATGACGGTTATCTTTGCGTTGAGCAACATGCGGCGCAGGTCCTGGAAAAGCTTGGTTGGGTTGCCACAGTATTTGCTCCAACGGATTATGTCGGCAAGGATAATGCATGGGAAGCGGATACCGATCACCCAATCCTGCCGATTATGGACTGGAACGGCCTTCGCAAACTCGCGTCCTCTGGCTGGGAGATCGCCGGCCATACCCGGACGCATCCGCGTATGGCAGATCTAAACGACCCCGAGGCCATACGCGAGCTAACCGAAAGCCAGAACGTCATGGAAGCTGAATTCGGCCGGCCGGCACGAACGTTTTGCTACCCATTGGGAAGCGTTGGGAAGAGGACGCCGAAATTGGTGCGAGGCGCCGGTTTCATTGGCGCATGCACCACGAAAAGCGGCATTGCCAGGCCGGGCGCGGACCCATATCTCCTTCCACGCGTCAAAGTGGCATATCGGGATGACGTTTGGGGGCTTTGGTACAGGCTCGTAATCCGACCGCGTCTAGGCTGAGCGTGTTTCGAGTTCCCATGGCCGCGTTATCGCGGGAAGCCAATCGATTGAATGCGTTATTGTGGAGGAGTTGCTAACAGCTCAACGATAAAAATTGACCCGTGTCCGGGAGCGCATTCGCACGTGATGCTTCCTCCGTGCAGCTCTATGAGATGGCGGCTTAAGAATAATCCCAAACCCGTTCCAGCGATTTGTTTTATCTCGTCTCGTTCTATTCGTTCGTAGCGGCCAAATAGTTTTGCGCGCTGGTCCTCCGACATCCCTAGCCCCTCGTCTTGCACGGTAATCCGAATGCCGCCATTTGCGGTAGCGGCGGCCGATAACGCGATCACCCCTCCGTTTGGGGAGTATTTGATTGCATTGCTAAGAAGATTTGCAATTACTTGGTGCACCTTGTCTTCGTCGGCCTCGATGACGGGCAGATCATCGGCAAGATCGGCCTCCAAACAGTGCCCAGGCGTCCAATACTTGTAGAATCGCTGAGTTCGCGCCAGCCTTGATAACATTGGCCGCAAATCAATAGGTCGAGAGTTCAATGTGAGCGGCCGTCCTGCTTCCAGTCTTGAGGAATCGAGCAGTTCGTTGATCATATCCAGCATTCGATCGGCTTCCGCTTCGATGACCTCATAGAACTCCGTTCGGACCGCCGGATCGTCGCCGGACTCCGTGGAGAGCGTCTGGACATATCCGCGGATCGTGGTGAGAGGGTTTCGAAGCTCATGTGACACGAATCCGATAAACTCCGATTTCAACCGGTTGGCTTCTTCGAGCGCTCGCCTTTGGGACTCCTTCTCATGAAGGTCGGACTGTAGTCTTAGCTGTTCCTCCATCGATTTCTTTAGGTTGTTGTAAAGCCTGGCATTCTCGATCGCTACCGCCGCCTGGTTCGCAAAGGCGGTCAACATCTCAACATGTCGATCGTCGAATACTCCCGTTTTCAACCGGTTATCCAGATAGACGATACCGGTCGCCTTGCCCTTGAGCACGAGCGGCACGCAAACAACCGAGCGAACTTGCGACACTCTTACGCTCGTGTGCTCGGCGTAGCGCGGGTCTTCCTGGGCATTTAGCGACACGACCGGAAGCCGGTCTCGCAGCGCCTCTTCCACGATTGTCTTGCTGATCTGGGGCCGGTTGAACGGATCGCGACCGGCAAGGGCAAGTTCCAGGTCGTTTGGATCGATGTCATGAGTGGCCTTGCCCCATACCTTATTGGAACCCTCCTGGACGAGGAGGATGAAGCCTCGCTCGGCGCCTACAAACCGGGTAACCTGCTCGATCGCCGTGTTCAATACTTCTGAAATGTCCAGAGACGAATTCAGCGTCTTGCTAAGGCCAAGGAGGGTATCTAAATAGGTTGCCTCGTCCAACACTTGCGGCATTTCGAATTCCCTTTCGCATCACGATCGATGTCTTGCGCGGCGCTGTAACCGCCTCTTAGACGGCGATAATTTCCTGCCCGCTGTTCCAGCAACCTGGGCAGGCTGTCTCAGACGTTTGTAGATATCGGGAAATTGCGACTTGACCAATTGACGCGCTTGAACCAACGAGCCGCTTGGGCTGCGGACCTTGACTCCCGGAGCCTCGACTATGATTTCCTGAAGGATTTCCTTCACACGGCTCATCGCTAACTTAGCGTCTGGCGTTTTGCCTTCTGCCGCCTGTTTATTCAACTCGTTTGTGAGATTTGCGGTGTGAATCAGTGCTCTTGCCAACAGAATTCGGTCTTCCACAGAATCGCTTAGCTGTTCCTGAAGGCTGGTGTATCCCTTAGCTCTGGTTTTCTTGTTGCGGACTTTGGCGATAAACGATCGGACCGAATCCGTGACGGGAGTAGAGCCGTTGTTTTTATTCGGTCCTCCAGGCGGAGCCAGATCCAGATGTTCGGATTTCGCAAGTTCCATCTCTTCTTTCGCCTTGGAAGCATAATCGTTTACGGAGGCTTCAAATTGCCCCAATAGCGAGAGCTGGTACTGTTCTGCATTGTGTCCGCTTTTCTGCCAGCTTTTTTCGGCTTCCGGCTTTTCGTCCAACTTTTCGTGCTGTTCGGCTGCGGCGGCGTGTTGTCTCGCGCGCTGGACGTAATCCTTTGGTTGAGAGAACGGTTTTTCAGGCGGCTGAGGCGGCGGGAACATGGTCGGCTTCAGAGTCTTCATTTGGTCGCTCAATGAAACACGTAGCGGCGGTGGTGGTTTCCGGGCTGGCTTCGGCTTTTTTGGCGCAGCCTCCTTAGAAAACGCGTCCACGGAACTGTTGGCGTACTCCATAATGTCCGGCCAAGCCTCTATTCCAGCCGGGATTAGCGCAATAAGGAGGCTCGCCACCATTGCCGTCGTAATTTGGCGGCGCGAAAAGAGGGAGCCGCCCAAGTTCCGTCTTCTATGCGTTCTCCGGCCTCGCATTCGCGCAGGATCTGTACCGGGTTGCATGGACGATAGGGGGCCAAATTGAAGCGATTCAGAAACACCATCGGAAGCACGGAAGCCCGCCGCGGCGATTGCGGGCTCGGGGTCCAGGAGCGGCGTAATCGAGTCATCGATCGAGCCTTCCGAACAATTTGCAGACAACGGATCCGGCAATCTGATCTCGCGGACAATCCCGTTCTCGCGAACCGTGACGAGCTTTCGCGGTCCAACGAACATGGCATAACGCGCTCCGCATTCGATCGGCGCCCTCGACAGGGGAGCGCCCGTATCCGAGTGCCAGAATCGCAGGCCATCCGCACCGAGGGTCGCCAGAACCTCGCCTTCCGGGCTATAAACGATGCCGCCGACTCCAAAATGATCGATAGTGAACTTATGATCCTTGGATTCGGGATCGTAGACTGCGACGATGTGGTTCCCGGCAATCGCGACGGATTTGCCGTCCGGACTGAATCCAACATTGCACGCGGCCGTATGGGAGATCGAACCCCTTGGCACTCCGCTCTGCGGATTCCAAAATCCGATAGAATCCTTGCCCACCACCCCCAACATGCGGCCGTCCGGACGGTAGGCGATCGATCGGACGCCGCCCAGCGCATCACGCGAACGAAGCTGGATCGACTCTTCATCTGGCTCATCCCAGTTCCATGCCGCGATATATCCGTCTTCATCGCCGAACGCCAGCGTTTTTCCATCGGGCGAAAAAGCCAACGATTTGATCGCGGTTAAGCTGGCTGTCTGTCGGAGCGGAGTTTGAGTGGGAGTGCGGGGATTTGAGAGATCGAATACAACAAGGCTGCGCATTACCGCCGCGGCAAGAACGCGCCGAGTTTCGGTGGCGAACGCCGCGATGGTTTCGATATCAAAACCGGAGGTTCCAATTGGGAGTCCGCCTTCCGGAGTCAAGCGCTGGCGCGTCAGTCGGTCGAATACCGACACACTCGAATTCTGATGGCAGACATATAGGCGGCCGCGATCGTCAGTTACCGCCTTGTTGACCGTTTCGCCCGTGTCCCAACCGTCGTCGTCGCGTGGCTTGCGGTACCGCGAAAGCTCGGCAACGAGTAAAGTAATACTGTAAAGAAGGAGAGCTGATACTCCATAGACGATAAGGATTCGCATGGCGGTGCCATCCGCGTATGTGCATACTTCGCTCGAGCGCTTCCATTTGTTAAGAACTGATTAACGCGAAGATAGATTACCAATGCCAGCCCGCATTGTCAATATGATCGATTGTTTCTTCTTTGGCGCTGGAGGTGTGAAATACGTCACACCCCCCGGATCTGTTCGAATTGCTCGTCGCCCGTTCGGCAGGCGCAAGACAATTCCGGTCCATTTGCGGGCAGTCAGTGAACGTTTACGCGAACGGCGCAGACCATAGATATCGGGAGGCAATCATTCGATGGCTCGAACGGTGTTTTTCGTGGCGATCCTCGATGTTGCGTTGATTCTGCAGCAGTCTGAGGAGCAAACGCCCGGCACACGCCAACTTTGCGCGCGCAAGCCCAGGGCGATTGGCAGGGCGTTGCAGCGGTATCAAGAGGACAACAAAAAGCTCACGGATCACCTGAAAGACCTCGTTCCCAAGTACCTCACCGATAAAAGCGCCCTAAGCTGTTCTTCAGATGAAGGCAAGCAGAGCGCGCGGTTTGGCGGGACCGCCGATGAAGGTGGCGCCAGCTATCTCTACGAAGTGAGCGGCGACCCGGACGGTGGCGTCAGCTTTCAGCGAGGCCCAGAACCTGATGCCAAGCGCCCGGCGTGGCGCGACGCCAAGATGGCCCAAAGGAAAGCCTGGTGAAATCTATCCGGCTGCTGCGCGCCCCGACCGGCCCATAAGTTTTTACGGCGGTCTCGTGGGACTCTCTCCGAAGGAACCCGAATTCATGCTGAAGTTGGCGGATGCGTTCGAAACGGCGGGCCGGCGCGATAAAGCGCAGGAATGGAGAGACCGGGCTGGCGCACCAGCCCAACGTGCCGGCCGTCCCTAAGTCGATTTGCAGGCTCAAGATTCAAACACATTCGGCCGCTCTCGATTGGCGAGTGCGCCCGAAACGTTTCATTCAATAAAATGCCGGCTACTTATGCGACTCCCCTTCTCGGCGGCTCATGACGATCCGTGGGAGGAACGGAACGAAAAATAGGATGACCAAGGTTGTTGCTGCGTTGATGACAACCATGGTTTCGAACTGGACGAGATGCGCATCGAGCATTTTTGATCCGAGCAGGTCACTCAGTGCGATGCCGAAGTTTCGTACGCTCATCATAAGCGCAAATCCCAGGGCTTCGCATCCGGCTGGGGTCGATCTCACGGCAAGGTCCATGAGGGACAATTCCGAAATCACCACCCAGAATCCCCCGGTTGCGTGAATCCCAACGATTGTCCAGGTTGGCGTCCCCGGATGGTACAGGAGATAGAGCAAAGTCGTTAGCGCGTTGATACCCACCCCGCCTATCAACAGAGTACGTAGGTTAAGCCGCTTGCAAAAAGCAAAGTAGAATCCTGCGGCGATCACACCGAGGATGCCTTCGACCGAACCCAGATTCCCAATAAAGCCCTGGCCGAACTTCATCACGTCTTCCTGCCTGAAGGTAAGCGCCGTATTGAACCCCGGTACCGTGTATACAAGGAAGAGCATGAAAACGGCCATCCACAGTGTGCGCGACTCGAGTATCTGATTTAGTTGGCCTTGAGCTTTCACCACGGTCGCATTCCGCGTTGGGATCAGCATCAGAACTATGATGAGGAAGAACATACCCACCAGCGCGTAGAGCGACACGCCAATCTTCCAATAATCTTTTGCCATGTACAAGGCCGTCGCTGTCACGCCGCCTGCCAACAGACCGGCAATCATCAAGGGGGGAATACGGACTTCCGGTCGCTCGACCACCTCAATTGCAGGTCTCGGCACCGGCTTCTCGCGCAAGACGACCATCGTAAGCACCGCGAGGGCCAGCACGGATCCGGCACAGATAACCATCGTGACGGTCCACCAGGTCGGATGGAATTCGTGGTTGAACATCATCTTTGCGGCGAGGAGGCCGCCGAGCGATGGCCCAACGATCTGGGAAACGCTCTGGACCGCCTGGCGTAGCGAAGATATTCGGCCGGATGCGCCAAATGCCTGACCGGCTTCCACCATCAGACCGCCCATGACGGTGCTGGCGAAGACGGTCGCGATATTCATTCCGACCGAAGCAAGCAGTAGAAGACTGTAAGCGCTTGGGAACTGTGCCATCACCAGCCAAAGGATGCCTGCCAGACCCGCCCCAAGCACCATGTATGACTTCCGCCGCGTGCCGAAAAGCGGAAACGCGTCGGTAAGGATTCCTGCAAATGGCTTGAGGTTCCAGGCGAAGGTGGCCACGAAGAAGAAGAAAGAAACATCTTCACGCTTGAGATGCAGGTGATCCTTCAGGAGGAACGTGGTCGGATAGTTGCCGAGTACCCGCTGCTGGGCGAGTGTCGTGGCAAATGCGCCCGCGCCGACCAGGATAATATACTGCCAGAGACTAATTCCGCTCGCCGCCCTTGGCGCTTCTTCAATCAGAGGGGCTAATGCATCGCTCTCCAGATTTTGATCTGTTCCATCGGCCGATGCGTTCGAGGGGGACTTCGCCATGAATTGATTCCTCCAAGTTTTGGCAAAAGAGAGCGTTGAACGAGCCTAATTAGAATAGCACGTACGCTTAGCGTTGGCGTGACGTCCGTTTAGACCGCCGATCATGTGGACTGTTAATCACGGGTATCGTGACGATGTCGTCACGCAGCGGCCCAGCGGGAAACCAGGTGACCACGGCCAATGTCGACCAGGTCGATCATTTGGTCGTGCTCGCTCGAGGGAGCCCAGTCCAGGGTAGGCAAAGGAGTCTTTACAGGGCTTTCTAGCGTTGGGATTGAACGCAGTAGTCCCTTTGTATAGGGATGCGCGGGATTCTCGAAGATCTCCCCAACCGGCGCAGCCTCCACAACGATTCCACGGTGCATGACGACGACCCGGTCGCACATCTCAGCAACCAATCCCAAATTATGCGTGATCAGAATGATTGCCATGTTCCGCGTTGTGCGCAGATCTTTAAGCAGGTCCAGGATGCGCGCTTGAATCGTCACGTCCAACGCCGTGGTTGGTTCGTCCGCGATCAGGATATCGGGGTTGCAGCTCAAAGCAATCGCGATCATGACGCGCTGGCGCATCCCACCGCTCATTTGATGCGGATACGAATCGATCCTCTGTTCGGGGTCCGGGATTCCCACGTCATCCAATGCTCGAATGGCGGCCTCGCGCGCCCTATTCCCCTTGAGGTGCTGATGGAGGGAAACAGCTTCCACGATGTGGTTACCGACGGTGTATAACGGGTCGAGGCTTGTCATCGGTTCCTGGAAGATCATGGCGATGTCGTTGCCGCGTACAGACCTCATCTCGCGTTCGCTCAGCTTGCCCAGGTCCCGGCCCTTAAAGTAAACGGAGCCTTCTACAATGCGCCCGGGGCGGCTCAGGAGACGCAGGATCGATAGGGCGGTAATAGACTTTCCGCTGCCGGATTCACCCACGATCCCCAGCGTTGCCGCCGGCGCCAGGTCGAACGAAATTCCGTCCACTGCCTTCACGACACCGTCGTCGGTGAAGAAATGGGTTTTCAAGTTTTCAACGCGAAGAATGGGTTCGGACATGAGTTGTTAATTCGTGATGCGTGATGCGTCGTGCGTGATGCGTGATCCGTAATTCGTGATGCGGGAGGCAATTGCAAATGACCAAGCCCGTCATGCTGTAAGCATCTGCTTTTAGCCCGGCTCACGGCAAACTTCTGGGTCAAAAGCAGATCCTTCCAGGATGACGAGAAAGCGTGAATGTGTCGAGTTTTGCAATTACCTCACGGATCACGCATCACGGATCAGACTTCACTTCGACTTCGGATCGAACGCGTCCCGCAGGCCATCGCCCAGGAAATTGAAGGCCAGGGTTGTAATAAAAATCATAATTCCCGGAGTTAGAATCCACAATCTGCCCTCCAACGTAGCCAGGTTTTGCGCTGCTGAGAGCATATTGCCCCAGGATGGCATGGGGTCGCGGATTCCGAGTCCAAGGAACGAAAGGCTCGCTTCGGCAAGGATGTAAACGGGTATCGTCAGGGTTGCGGCTACGATCGCGAAAGTAAATGTCGAAGGAAGTATGTGGCGGAAAATGATCCTCGCGTCCGAAACGCCCAGCGCACGGGCCGCCTCCACATATTCCCGTTCGCGCACGGAGAGCACCATCCCACGGATGATCCTCGCCATGCCCGCCCAACCTACGAACGATAAGATGATGATAATCATGATAAACGCGACCGCGGGTGACAGATTCGGCGGAAGTGTCGCGGCGAGCGCGAGCAGGAGATAAAAGTCCGGGACGCTCATCACCACCTCACAAGCGCGCATGATGATGTCGTCCGTGAGACCTCCATAGAAACCGCTGATCCCTCCAACGATCAGCCCTAGCGCAAACGTGATGGCGATCCCAATCAACCCTACGGAAAGCGATATTTGGGCTGCATAGAGAAGCCGGCTGAAGTAGTCGCGGCCGAACTGATCGGTGCCCAGTATGTACACTCGTTCTGAGCCTATCGCTCCGAACAGATGGATGTTGGTGGGAAGCAGCCAGAGTAATCTGTAGGGCTCTCCTCGTGCAAACAGGCGCAGCCGTATCGGCTTCGTCTTATCCTCGCCGAAAATCCGCTCATGGTATTGGTTGAACGAAGAGGTTACCCGAAATGCAGTCGCCACGGGTGTAAAGCGAATTCGCATGGGGGGCCGGAAGGAAGCTTCCGAATCCTGCGAAGCAAATCCGTACGGTGCGATAAACGGCGCTAACAGCGCCATTCCATACAGCACGATCAAAATCCATCCGCCCGCAACCGCCAGTCGGTTCTTACGCAGCCGCCTCCAAGCAAGCTGGACCGGCGACAAGGAGACGACGCTAAGTCGAGCGGCCCGGCCGGTAAGCAACTGCCCTTGGGCGTGCCGGTCTGCAGTATTGTCTGCCGCGCCAATTTCCGGAGCAACCGTATTCGTGGGGAGCGCAGCAGCGAATGTAGCCGCAATAGGCGGTGGCGGCACTTCCGGAGCGGCAATCGGTGTAGCCGCGAGGTCCGGCTCGATCGCAGCCTGGTCAAGTGCAGGGTCCGAAGACTGCCTCGTTTTGCTCTTTTCGCTGTTTGGATGTTCAGGATCTGGCTGCATGTGAATTCCGTGGCGGGCGGCTTAAGAGTACTTTATCCTCGGATCGGTAACGGCGAGGAGAATGTCCGCAATGAGGTTGCCAAGTATCAGCAGCACGCCGCCCATTACAAACGAACCCATGGCGACGTAGAGGTCCTGCGACCTGACCGCCTCGAGCAATAGGAATCCGAGTCCCGGCCACCCCATCACTATCTCGATCAACGCTGCCCCGGCCAGCAAACCAGAAAGCTGATAGCCAAAAATCGTTATGAGCGGATTGATGGCGTTTCTAACCGCGTGTTTCACGATCACCTTGCGTTCGGGAAGCCCCCGGGCGCGTGCAGCCAGGATGAAGTTCTCTCCAAGCACATCCAGCAGGTTTCCTCGCATCTGGCGCATGATGGTCGAAACACTTCGGGTTCCCAACACGAGCGCAGGCAGCGGCAAATGGCGCGCCACGTCCATGAATTTTCCCCAAGCGGAGAGCGATGAGTAATTTGCGCTCTGCATGCCGCCTACCGGGAACCACCCGGTCTTCTGAGCCAAGATCAGCGCGAGGAGAGCTACGAAGAAGCTTGGGGCCGATATAAAGCTGAAAGCGAGGAAGGAAGCAATCTTATCGATCGTGCCGTTCTTGTGAGTGGCAGCAAAAATGCCGAACGGAAGCGCCACAACCCAGGAGATAATCAGCGCTGTTGTAGCCAACAAGAGGGTCGCGAAAACATACTGGCCGATCAGCGTAAAAACCGGAAGATGGTAGGAGAATGAGTATCCGAAATCGCCTTTAACGACATTCTTGAGCCAGATAAGGTACTGAAGCCACCATGGCTTATCCAGCCCGAAGTTGTGCCGCAGACGGGCCAGCGTCTCGGGATTCACCTGCGGATTCGAGCTCATCTGCGAAAGGAAATCGCCGGGCGCCATCTTCATGACGACAAACGAGATAAACGTGATCCCCAAGATGAGCGGGATCATCTGAATTAGTCTTCGCAAGATGAATCGGAGCATAGATTCCTAAGGAGTCGGCAACTGAGCTGTCTTGTCGAACATCTGTTCGATATTCCAACGAAACGCGTGTGGGAATGACACCGGCTTGACGTTACCGAACCGGTTGCGCAACCCGGAGTTTCCTTGGACGACAATCGTATAAATTAGCGGAAGCTGCTCCGCGGCCACAACCTGCCACCGGTCATAGATCGCTTTGCGTTTGGCAGGATCTAACTCGTGCGCGCCTTCTGTGAACAACTTGTCGATCTCCGCCTCCCAGGGCGTTGACGGCTTCTTCTGCAGTGGCCACCACTGATGAGTCCTGCCGCTGCTTCTCCAGACGTTGCTGCCGCTATGCGGCTCCGGGCCTCCCGTAAAACCCAATACGATTGCATCCCAATTGTATGGTGTCGTATCGAGCCGTCTGATGAGATCGTTAAAGGCGATCGGAGTAAATTGAGCGCCCAGGCCGATGTTGCGCAGATCTTCCGAGATAATCGTCGCGATGCCCTTCCGCTGCTCGTTTTCCGCATTGGTCAGAATGTTGAATTTGACCGGTTTGCCATTATATTCACGGATGCCGTCGCCGTTGGTGTCCTTGACGCCGATCTCATCCAGCAGAGCCTTGGCCTTGGCTAAGTCGTACTCGAATCTGGGCACATTGGGATTATACAACTCCGTGTTTGCGGGCGTTTCCGGGCCGTAAAGCGGCTCCGCAAGGCCCTGGAACAAGTCGTTGACGATGCGCTTTCGGTTAACCGCGTGAGAAACCGCCCGCCTGAAGCGGACATCGCGGAAGAGCGATATCAGATTTGGGTCTACGTTCGAAGTGAGATTCTGGTTGAAGCTAATGAAATTGTTGCCCCAGCCCGGCCCGCGTTCATAGACGGTGTAGTCTCCCTGCGATTCGCCCTTCTTGAGCTCCGGAAAGTCCGGGGGCTGAATTGGCTCGATCACATCCGTATCTTTGCTGCGAAACTTAAGCGTTTCGGCGTTGAAGTCCGGCACAACCAGCGTCGTCCAGGTCTCCATATAAGGAAGTGGTTTCCCGTCTTCCGTCTTGCGCCAATAGTTGGGATTCCGTTTATAGACGATCCTCTGCCGGGGAACATACTCTTGAATTACCCAACCCCCGCTGGCAACGAGCTCCTTCGGATCGGTGTTTACGCCCCATGTGGAATTGAATGATCCGGCACTGTACGCCGCGCTCAACTTGTGTTTCGGCGCGATGGGAAACGAGAACATCGAGTTAGCAGGCCCCCATTTCACCGGCAAAATGAACTGGACCGTGCGGGCGTCGATCTTCTGGTACTTGAATGGCTCCCGCTTGACCGTCCCGTCCGGCTGGTCGATGTCTACCAGCAGTACTTCGCGGTATGTCGTCGCGATCTTGGGATCGTACAATACATCGAGGGTAAAACAAACGTCGTCTGCAGTGATCGGCTCGCCGTCGCTCCATTTCAAACCTTCTTTGAGTTTGTACGTGTAGGTCAGACCGTCGGCGCTGACCTGCGGCAAGTCCGCTAGCCTAGGCTCGAACTTCAACGTATACAAATTCAGGTCGTTGAGGGCTTCGTAAATTGGGTTCAATGCATCGGTCGAGGAGGTTTCGGCGGCGAGCCAGATGTTAAAGGTCTTGGGATCGCTTATGGTTGAGTCTGTGAGATGACCGCCATATTTTCCGGCAACGTTCTGCGGCTCCGTTCCACCTTTTCCGACTTTGACAGCGGGACCTCCGCCACCGGATTCATGAGACGAACATCCAGGCAAAGCCGCAATGCATCCAGCAATGATGAAGAGAAGAGTGCGCTGCCTGATGAGTTGACCTCTCATTACCTTTATCCTTTTCACGTCAGTTGTCTAGAAATACTGGCGGCGTTACCGGTTGTAGTTCCGTCCAGTGACATGCTGCCCAGTGAGGATGTGGCTCGTTCAGCCGCGCACTATAGTCCGCCAGCGGAGGCATTTCTGCACGGCAGACATCCATTACGTGCGGGCAACGTGCCGCGAAGGGGCATCCTTCCGCTGCAGCCGCCAGCGCTGCGCCGGCCGACTCCGCCTTCGCGTCCCGCGGCACCGAAGCTGTTTTGCGTGCCCGCTTCGGATCCGGCTGCGGAATTGCGGCCAACAGCTCATGGGTGTAGGGGTGAAGCGGATGGTCGAACAGGGACTGTGTCGTTCCCAACTCCATGATCTTACCTGCGAACATCACCGCGATCCGATCCGACATAACCCGGACGACGCTAAGGTCGTGTGAAATGAAGAGCATCGTCAACCGGAGCCGCTGCTGAAGCTCCAGAAACAGGTTGACGACCTCCGCTTGCGTCGAAACATCCAACGCGGATACCGGCTCATCCGCAACCAGGAAGCTGGGCTCGACCGCGAGCGCCCTCGCTACCCCGATCCGCTGCCGCTGTCCGCCCGAAAACTCGTGGGGATAACGCCTGCTGACCTCAGCGGGCAAGTTGACCAGCTCCAACAGGCGTGCAACCTCTCGGTCCCGTTCTTTGCTTCCGGTTATTCCGCGCAATTCCAGACCTTCGCCGATGATTTGTGAGACGGTCATCCGGGGATTGAAGGCGCCGTAGGGATCCTGGAAGACGATCTGCATCTTCCGTCGAATATCCCTAAGCTCTGCCTTGCTCAAGCCGAAGACATCCTGCCCATCGTAGCGGAATCCGCCGGAGGTAGGCTCGATGAGTCGTAAGAGGAGTCTGCCGGTGGTGCTCTTTCCGCTGCCCGATTCACCGACCAATCCCAGCGTCTCGCCTTTGCGGATATTGAAGGAAATTCCATTTACGGCTTTGGTGACGCCGCGGGCTCGCCCTATCATGCCGTGGCGGGCCGGGAACTCCTTCCTCAATTCGGTGACTTCGATGAGGTTCTCTTCTGGCATGGCTATTGGTATTCAGTATGGCACGTCCCGACTCGATTCGCGCTCTATCCGCGATTGGCTGGCAACGGCCAGTTCGGATTAGCGCGCTGCTGCCACTGGGTCAGCCGCCGCGATCGTTTCGTCGTCCCATCCGAACAGGCGCTTCCACTGTTTCTCGGTCGGATGTACTCCCAGAGTAGATAGTCTAGCGGCAACAGCTCGCGCCGCATCGTGCGGCCGCAGGCGGGCGGCCTCTTGCAGGACAACTGGGATCCAGTCTTCCATTAATCCCCAGACGTATGAGTACGTGCCCCGTGTGCGCCCGGTAATATCCGTCTTGCAGATTTGAAACAGGGCCGACAGGGCGTTGAGCCCGCTCTCGAATGAGCTCTGATCCCGGCTGGCCGCCAGGCCGGCTTCACGCCGAAGATCTCGGGTTGCAAGCTCGCGGCGCGTGCAAAGAGTTTCGTATATCCGAATGGAGGCGTCCGTAAGCCGGCCTAGTTCGTGAAAAGTGTGCGGATCGATGTCGCCGCGCGCGGCAATCAGCGTTGGAAGAAAATCCATCGAGACGAAGGTCGGGTTTCCCGCCAAGAGCTTGCCGTAGAAGAGCCTCTTGTCGCGGTGGAGGTCGTCCTTCCAGAACCAGGTCGAAAGCATTACGTCAGAGCCGGAAAAGCCCATCATCTCAGCGAGATTCGGGAAATCAATCCCCTTAATGGGCATCCAGGCGCATATTCCGAGCTCGTTCAACCGGGCGGCGAACTCGTCTTCGGTTCGAATGAATTCAGTCAGGATCATCGCTTCGCCTTCTTGCGGGTGCTCGGGTGAAAACAAGTATCCACCCTGTATGCAGAAGTTCTCAGGAATTACCGATCTTAAATCAAATCTGTTCGGCGCCCCAGATGGCCCCGGAGGCTAAGCAAGTGCCGAATAACCGGCCTCATTCTAAACCAACCATTCTCGGGTTTCAGACCGACCATACCAATCGTCTGTTCCTATCTGCGATTCCTTCAATCCTGATTGGAATCGATCCTTCGGGAAAGGTTACTCTCTGGAACGCGGCCTCTGAGGCCGCGTTCGACCTAACGCCCGAGATGATCGTGGGGCGCGACCTGAAGGACTGTGAGATACTCTGGGCGTGGGATATCATCGAGAAGGGTATCCGCACGTCACAAGAAACAGGCCGGCTTGCGCAGATCGAGGACTCTCGATTTACACGACCGGATGGAACGGAAGGGTTCCTCGGAATTACGATCACGCCTATTCACGAAGAGGGCGCCTCTTGCGCGGGATATCTGCTTCTGGCGAAGGACATCACGGAGAGAAAGAGCCTCCAATCTCAGATTGCATTCGCCCAGAAGATGGAGAGCATCGGGCAGCTTGCAGCGGGAGTTGCCCACGAAATCAACACTCCGATCCAATATGTCGGCGATAATATTCGATTCCTCTCCGAGGCTTTTAAGGATATCCAACGCTTGCGTGAAGAATTCCGAAGACTGCTTCTGAGCCTGCCGGATGAGACGGTAGTCCAGTACGATATTCGCGAACACCTAGAGCGGCTCGAAAGCGAAGCCGATCTGGATTATCTCCTCGGCGAGATCCCCCGAGCTTTCGAGCAATCCCTCGACGGGACAGAGCGTATTGCAAAGATCGTTCAGGCAATGAAGGAGTTCTCACATCCTGGCGGCCATCAGAAAGTGGCGACCGACATTAATCGCGCCCTAGAAAACACGATCGCGGTTACGCGAAGCGAGTGGAAGTATTGTGCGGAAGTGGTTTCCGACTTCGATCACGAGATTCCGCTCATTCCCTGTTTGCCGGGAGACCTCAATCAGGTTTTCCTCAACGTGCTGATCAACGCCGCCCACGCAGTCGCCGACAAGGGCGGAAGCTTTGAAACTGACAGGATAACCGTATCCACAAGACTCGAAGAAGGATGGGTCGTCGTTCGAATTCGCGACACGGGAACCGGGATTCCCGAAAGTGCAAGAAACCGCGTTTTCGATCCCTTCTTCACGACGAAGGAAGTCGGGCGCGGCACCGGTCAGGGGCTTGCAATCTCTCACTCGATCGTCGTGGACAAGCACGGCGGCAGGATATGGTTCGAGAGCGAGACGGGTGTTGGAACGGTCTTTATCATTTCTTTGCCGATCTCGGCGGAGATGATACTGCCGGCGGCGGCTTGAGATGATGTCTCAAGAGTGAGCCATAAAAACAACCCTTGGCGGAATATCAAGTATGAAGAGAATCCTATTCGTAGACGCGGAGAACAACGTTCTAGACGGGCTGCGCAGAATGCTGCACTCCCGGCGAACGGAATGGGATGTGAGGTTTGCCTCCAGCGCCCCCGAAGCGATGGCCATACTCGCCATTGAGCGCTTCGACATTATTGTGAGCGACACCCGAATGCCGGGAGTGGATGGCAGTGAGCTGCTGTGCTTGGTTTTGAAACAATATCCACATATGATTAGAGTCGTCCTGTCCGGGAGTATCGATCGTCGTGGCGCGTTGGGAACGGTCGGGTTGGCTCACCGGTATATTTCGAAGCCATGTGATCCGGATACTCTTCTCAACGCAATTACGCGATCCCTGGAGCTCCGGGAGATCTTGTCCAGTGACGCACTGAGAGCCATCGTTTGCAAGATCGAATCGATCCCAAGCTTGCCGAAACTCTATCAAGAGGTTAATGCCAAACTTGCGGACGCCGACGCGTCTCTCGATGAGATTGCAGCCCTGATTTCGCGCGATCCGGGAATGACGGCAAGAATCCTGCAATTGGCAAACTCGGCATTCTTCGCGCACAACCGCTCTATCACCGAAGTCAACCGGGCAATCGGTTTCATCGGACTGGACACGATTCGGGCTTTGGTGACCACGACACAGGTCTTTTCGCAGTTCACCCAGGCAAATATAGATCATTTGGGCCTCGAAACCTTGTTCGACCACAGCCTGACGGTCGGCAAATACGCGCAAATAATCGCACGTGGGGAAAAGTGCAGCCGCGGGACACTCGATGACGTACTGGTTGCAAGCCTGCTCCACGATGCCGGCAAGCTCGTATTGGCTGCCAATCTTGCGAGGGAATATGCCGAATGCGTCCTAGAAACCAGACGGACGGGCAAGCCCATCAGACTCTTAGAACTGGAAGCGTTTGGCGCAACCCACGCTGAGGTCGGAGGATATCTCCTCGGGATCTGGGGACTCCCCGGAAGAATTGTGGATACCATTGCTTTTCATCATGAGCCCGGAAAATGTGTGGCCGGAGATGTAATGATCCTTACTTCGGTGCACGTAGCGGATGCCTTTGCGCATGAATTCACCGGGTCTTCGGAAAACGAATGGCCCATGTTGGACCTGGATTACCTGTCGGCAGCAGGATATTCCGGGCATATCGAGAAGTGGCGCGATGCCTGCCTATCGGCAGTGTAGGCGGGAGACAAAATGGAACAGAGAATTCTCTTCGTAGACGATGATCCGAACGTGCTGGCAGGCTACCAGCGCCAGCTTCGAAAGGATTACACGATCGAAATAGCGCTGGGCGCCGAGCGTGCTATCGAGCTTATAAAAAATTCCGGCACGTTTGCGGTTCTGGTATCCGATATGCGAATGCCCCAAATCGACGGGGTGCAACTATTGAAGTGGGTGCGCGAGCACTCGCCGGACACAGTCCGTGTCATGCTTACGGGTTACGCCGACCAATCCACCGCAATCAAAGCGATCAACGAAGGACACATTTTCCGGTTTCTGACCAAGCCGTGCGACCCGGAGACGTTCTCAAGCACGATAAAAGCCGCCCTTGAACAAAACCGATTGATAACTGCCGAAAGCGAGCTGCTGCAAAAGACGCTGATGGGGGCCATTGGCACTTTGACGGATTTACTTTCGATCTCCGATCCTGCGGTGTTCGGCCGATCGTATGCGCTGAGGTCGCGCTGCCGGGAATCCGCCGCAAAGGTTGGAATTCAAAACGTCTGGCAATTGGAGCTGGCCGCCCTGCTTATGCGGATC